>JBGYWU010000001.1:0-3049 GCA_041842265.1 Candidatus Limimorpha sp.
CACCAAGCCCATCAAGGTGGCGTAACCGCCGTGGCTGGCTCCGTAGATGGCGATTCTGTCCTTGTCGACCCAACCTTGCGAGATGGCGTACAGCACGCCGTCTTCCACATCGTCCATGGCTTTTCTGCCTATTTGCTTGAAGCCTGAGGTCAGGAAATCCTTGCCGTAGCCGCCCGATATTCTGAAGTTCACCTGCAAGGTGGCATAGCCTCGACTGGCGAAGAGCTGGCACTCGGGATTGAAGCCCCAACTGTCGCGGATTCCTTGCGGACCGCCGTGGGGATTTACCACTAGGGGCACTTTCTTGCCTTCCAAGGCGGCCTTGGGCAGGGTGATGTAGCCGTGAATGGTCTTGCCGTCGCGGCTCTGGAACGAAATGGGACGCATCTCGGCCATGTCCTCCTCTTTCAACTGAGGCATCAAATCATACAACAGCGAGAATTTATCGCACTTGACATCATATTGGTAATATTTGCCATAGAGCCTGTCGCTGCCCACCTGGATCAGATAGGTGGTTTCGTCGTCGTCGCTACTGGTGATATACACCTCTTTTCCGGGGAATTCCTTCTGGAATTTCTCGTGGAGTTTTTTATAGGTCTCGCTCACTGGTGCCACCACATACTTTTCGCCTTCGTAGGCAAAATAATCGATTTCCCAGTTCCTCTTTCTTGAAACGCGCATACCAGAAGCATCGTAATCGGGATTCGAGAACAAGGTCTTAATTTCCTTGTTTTGCTTCAAGTCGTAAAGCACGATTTCAGACTTGTCGCGGCCTACATTAGTCTCCACGTAAGCCTCATCAGGATTCTTCGATGCGTAGTTGAATTGTGAGATACTAAAACCATCGTACCATTTTCCATGGTAAATCCTATTGAACTTGCCTGTTTCCAAGTCTTTGTACCACAGCTCCGATTCGGTGCCGTTCACCATCTTGGAGTATGCCCTGAGATTGCCGTCCTTGTCGAAATCGTACCCCGAAATCGGGTTGTTCACATCGTTATTCTCATACAGTTGGGTCAGTTCTCCAGTGTTGACGTTGAGTTTATAGGGCTCAAAAATCTGCTTGTTGTTTTTGTTCATCTGTATGATGATGTAGTCCTTCTGCTCCTTCAATCCGTTCACTATGGATGCCTGAACACCCTCAAACGGAGTCAAATCCTTGACATTGCTGCCGTCGATGTTGGCTGCGTAGATGTGGTAATTTTCATTCCCGCCTTGGTCCATCATGAAAATCAGCCTTTCGTTGTTCACCCAGCCATAGCCCTTGATGAGTTCCTCCTTCTCCTCAATGGCACGAACCACCTTGCCTGTGGCAATTTCTTTCACATACACATGGTTCTTGTTGCCATCATCCTTCTCATAATAGGAGAGATACTTGCCGTTGGGTGAAAGCTGGAAACTGTTGGCTTTGGGTCGTGCAAAATAGTCGGCAACGCTATATTTGTAGGTACCCTTGTCCAAATCGCCCATTCTTTTCAGTTCCTCATTGGAAGTCACCAAGGCAGGATTGCCGGGTAACTTGCTTTCAAATTTTTGCAGGACAAGGGGCAGGGTCAAGCCCATCTGTTCAAAGTTTCCCGAAATTTCCTCACCTGCCATTTTGCCGGTAAATTTGGCTTGCAAGGCATTGGATACGACGGTCAATTCGTCTCCCCTCACTTCGGTCTTGTCCATGGGAATGCCGCTGGCACCCTGCATGGGCACGTCGAGTGTCGAAGCAAAGTTGCCTCCCTCTTCTGTGATGTGAAAAATCATTTCCAGGCTCGTCCCTTGCACGGAGACGGCCCCTTTCCAGTCGCCCACGAAGCTCTGGGCTTTTGTTGTCATGGTCATGGCTAACACTACGGCGCATAATACGCCTGCTTTTTTAATGTTCATAATGTATTTATTTATTAATTGAGTATCAATATTTTACAAGATAATAAACCATATTGTTTTCCTATGCGTACCCCATTTTCCAAGCTGCAAAAATAAGAAACTCGCGAAAATGTTCAAAGCAAATTACGTATTGAACAGGTTTTCTTTCAACAAAACAGCAATGGCTTTCGCTAATAAACCCTATCTTTGCCCCATTCAAAGGCAGTCCGAAAAAACGGGAACTGCCGAAAGACTATAATACGCGAACCATATGGTTTTCAATAAGATTTGGAAGATATATTTCAGTGCAACAGGCACTACTGAAAAGACGGTAAACACCATCGCCGACAAGTTGGCAGAGCTCGTCGGAACCCCGACCTGTACTTTCGATTTCACCCTGCCGAAGAGCAGGCAATACTTCCCCGCCCTCAGCGCTTCGGATTTGGTGGTTTTCGGCTGTCCGACCTACGCTGGAAGAATCCCCAACCTGATGTTACAATATTTGGACACCATTCAGGGCTGCGGTGCTTGTGCCGTCCCAGTCGTCACCTTTGGCAACCGTCATTTCGACAATGCCCTGATTGAGCTGCGCAACCTCTTGGAACAGCATGATTTCAAGACCGTTGCGGCTGGAGCTTTCTCTTGTGAACATTCCTTTTCCTATCAACTCGGTGCGGGCAGACCTGATTCCGATGACCTCCAATTCGCCTTCAATTTCACCGAAAAGGTGTTTGAAAAACTATCCAAAATCGAAACTCTTTCAGAGTCTCATACGCCCATTGCGGTAGATGGCGATCCGCAAGCTGGATACTATCAGCCCCGTGATCGGAACGGCAACCCCATCGACATCCGAAAAGCCAAGCCCTTGACCCACGACACCTGCATTAGGTGCGGACATTGTGCCGAAATATGTCCCATGGGCTCCATCTCAAAAGAAGATGTGAAAGCAGTGGTCGGTATCTGCATCAAGTGCGGCGCTTGCATCAAGAAATGTCCTGTGGAAGCCAAATATTTCGATGACCCAGGATACCTATATCACAAAAACGAGTTGGAATCCATGTATCAGCGGCGTGCTGAGAACAAGATGTTTGTGTGAATAGTATGTTCTTGGAGCGAAAGGATAATGACAGGTATCCTTCCACCAATATTTTGAATTACATTCCCGTCAATGCCTGCCAAGTCAATCGATATC
>JBGYWU010000002.1:0-8561 GCA_041842265.1 Candidatus Limimorpha sp.
CCTGTGCCATGTCGTTAGGCAACTCAGAGGTGAACAACATCTGCTTCCCCGTGGTGGGATGTACAAACCCCAACTCCTTGGCGTGCAGCGCGTGGCGCGGCATCATCTTGAAACAGTTGTCGATGAACTGCTTGTATTTCGAGAAAGAGGTGCCTTTAAGGATGACATTGCCGCCGTACATGGCGTCGTTAAACAAGGGATGGCCGATGTGCTGCGAGTGGACGCGGATTTGGTGGGTTCGACCCGTTTCAAGTCGGTATTCGTTAAGTGTAACATAACCAAAGCGTTCCAACACTTTCCAGTGGGTAATGGCATCTTTCCCATGGTCGCCATTAGGATATACGGCCATCTTGCGGCGGTCGTTGTAGCTTCGTCCGATGTTGCCTTCAATGATGCCTTCCTCTTCGTCGAAATCACCCCACACCAAGGCATAATAGCGGCGGTGAATGCTGTGCTCAAAGAATTGGTGCGCCAGCATGGCTTGGGCGGCCTCGTTCTTGGCCACAATCATCAATCCGGTGGTGTCCTTGTCTATGCGGTGGACAAGGTAACCGAAACGGTTCTCTATCTTCTGGTGGGTCTGTTCGAAATGGTAAGCCAAGCCGTGCAGCAAGGTCCCGTCAAAGTTGCCGTGGCCAGGATGCACCACCAAGTCTGCCTGCTTGTTGATGACAATCAGGTCGTCGTCCTCAAACACGATGTTCAATGGGATGGGCTCGGGCTTGATGTCGGTTTCACGCGGGGGATAGGTGAACACGATGGAAATCACATCATCGGGTTTCACTTTGTAGTTTTGCTTTACGGTCTTCTCGTTGACCAAAATGTTGCCCGCCTTGGCTGCATTCTGCACACGGTTGCGCGAGATGTTGGAGAGGTGGTTGGTCAGGTAGGTGTCAATGCGTTCGACCTGTTGGCCCGGGTCAACCACAATGCGCACATGCTCATACAGTTCACTGCCTTCTTCGGCTATCTCGTTGTCTAAGGTTTCAAGGAGGTCGTCGTTCATTTGCGGATGATGAATTTCTGGTTGATGACTTGGCCTTCGTTCGTGGTGATGCTAAGGAGATATAACCCATCGGCGAGATGGCCGACGGAGATTACGTTTTGATAACCAACCGAAAGCACTTTTCTTCCCATAAGGTCGTAGATGTTCACTTGCCCTTTCCCGATATTGCCTTCCAAATGAAGCAAGTCGTTGACAGGGTTCGGGTAAATGGTCAATGTTTTTTCTTTATCCTCTTGCACACCAATATAATATGATGCTCCAACCACTGGCCTAATCATCAAGGAGCCGTGTTTGGTGCTTTGTTGCCACGAGCCGTTGGTGTTGATGAAGTTGTACTCGATATTGTCGGTGGAGGTGTCAAGGCCGATGTTGATGAGGTCGTCGCTGCGCTGCTCGATACCGATGTAGAAAGTGCCTGCGAGGGCCACGGTACGGTCAAATTTGTAGTAGCTGAAGCGGTAGATTTGATCTTGCCATTTAGGGCGCTGGTTTTCGAGGCGATACACTACTTCGCCGGGCTTGCCGTTTTCGTCTTTCCAAACCACGATGTCGAAATACTTGTTGTTGGCGTCGTTAAGGGTGCGGTTAAACAATAGTTGTACGCCTTGTATAGTGTCGTAGTCAGCCAAGTCGAAGCGCACGGCAAAGCATCCACCGGCAGGCCTTATGCCGAAGCCCAACTCTGGAATGCCGTCGTCGTAGGCGTAGTAGTTGTACATGCCCATACGATACACCATCGAATCGACCAAGGGGGGGGTGGCGGTGGAATCATAAAGGTAATGGCTGATTTGGTAGGAAACCGAATCATACCACATGTTCAGTGCGAACAGTTCACCGACGTATGGGCAGGCCGGCCCCTCGCCGTATTCCGGACAATTGAGGTAGCCGTTGGTCTTGTATGGGTGTATGGTGGCCGGTTCCAAGGTGTGCGTATAGTGTTGTCCGCCTCCGATTTGCTGCACTGTATAGAAATAGTTGGCCTCGTGTTCGATGCCGTCAAGGTTGGCAATGTCGATTGACAGGTTTTCCCGCGTGAAAGCGTTCGGGTTGACACGGTATTGTCGGTAGGGGATGGACAGGTAGCGGTTGAAGAAAGAAGGCTGTTGCCCCGAGAAGCTCAGCATGGGGTAGTCGGTGTCGTATTTTGTGCGGTTGACGTTCAGGTACACAAAGTCGATATTCCAATTGTCTTCGTTGCTTCGGTTGCTGGGCAATGAATTGCTGACGATACTGGCATAGTTGTAGAAACGGAAATAGAAGTCGTCTCGGAAATATTTCAGGTCGTTGATGGGAATCATCACTTGCTTGAAATACTGTCCGTCGTTCTCGGCCATAAAGGCCTCCAAAGTTTGTCCGGGCATGCTCCAAATATGATACCATGTGGTGTCGGTCACAGTGGTGAACACTGAGTCGCAAGGCACGGAAATGCTGCCTTGGATGTCAGCCGTCAGCGTGTCAGTAATGATTGTGAAGAGCCCGGGTTGGCAACCTACCGATGCCCAAACCGTGTCGCCAGGGAAGAGTGTGTCAGCCTGCAACTCGGCGAAGATGTCGGCGATGTTATAGTTTTGATAGTCAAGGAACAGGAATTCTTGTCGATCGGTGGTGGTGCCAAATTGGAGTACGAGTGAGTCTTGCGCCTCGGGTGGATTGCCGTTGCCTTGGGGTTGGTAGTAAAAGCTAAGGTAGACTGAATCGGAGGGGGTGAGGGCGCGTGGTTCAGGCTCCATAATCGAATCCAGGCGGATGCGGACTGAGGTGAGGTATTCGGCCACAAAGGCATTGCTGATGGCATAGCTGTATACCCTGCCATTGGCATCGAGCACGTCGAAGGTGGCTCCTTTTCGGTTGGGAGGACAAAGCGGAAAGCCATCGTTCACCAACACATTGTTATCCGTCCACTTTATCGAATCAGGATAGGTGTTGGACTGGCTGAAGTCGTCAAAGAAGGGCAGGAAGCGCGCTTCGGCTACTCTTTTTCGGATAGGTGCTTCCCCCATCGGGTTGCCGAATGGGGTCAATATCTCTTGGGCGACGGCGGGGCTGGCCAACAGGCATATGGCAGCCATCAGGGCGAGTGTCTTAAAACTCATCTTCAAATTCATCTTCCTCTTCATAGTCTATGGTCTCTATGGGTTCAGTAATCGTTTCAATTGCAATTGTAGCTTGCCGCGCATTGGCCAGTGAGTCCTCTTGCAGCAGCATTTTCATCTCTTTCTGGAAATCCAAGGTGCGGTTCGAATGGTACCAAATGTTGACGAAAGTACCAGGTTTGACGGCTCCCGAACTTGGTCCGGGAATCATTTTCCTGACGCACATATATTGGATGCTGTCGTTGTCTTCTCTGTTTTCTGTGCCAAGGTTGAGGCCTGACAAGTTGAGCAGTCGCTTCGTCTCGTTGGCTGATTTCCCAATAAGATTGGGTACTTTTACCATGGTATTGTCGTCACCTAAACCCACGCGCAGCATGATTTTGCTGCCTTTCACCAACTCGGTGCCAGTGGTAATGGGTTGTCCTTGATAGCACTGTTCGATGACGTTGTTCTTGTAGGAATAGCTCGCATATTCCAGGTAATCAACGTCCAAGCCGCTTGATTCAAGACGTCCAAGGGCTTCACGCAATGAAATGCCTTTCAGGTTGGGCATGATGGTCTTTTCAGGCGTTACCGCTACGATGATGGCATACACGTTTCTTCCTTTCTTGATCTTTGATCCAGGCAAAGGGTCTTGCTGGAAGATGCTTCCAGGCCGCTGCCCCTTGGGATAAACGCTGTCGATGAGGATGAAATTGAAGTCTTTCGAGTGATCGTGCTTCACTTGCTTGAAATCCTGACCCACAAAATCAGGCATGGTGTAGACTTTGTTGTGACGCGTGTATTTGTCTAATAGCCTGAACGTTGACCATAGAAATGCACCGAATAATAGCAGTATGATGAGCAGGTTGATGTATAATTTCTTTTCCTTGAGGAAGTGGAAGTGTCCCATTTTTTCCCTATTTTAGCCGTGTTTTTTACAACTCAATAATGAGCAGTTTTATTGCTGCTGAATGATAAAACCGACAAAATTACAAAAAATATGAAAAATGTTGCAATTATTTGTGGGGGAGATTCGGGAGAGTTCGAAGTCTCCATCAAAAGCGGTCAGGTGGTAAGGAAGAATTTGAACACACAACAATATGATTCTCATATTATTGTGGTCTCCAAAGAGGGTTGGTACGGCTTGCTTGACGATGGCAGGCATGTCGATGTCGACAAGAACGATTTTTCCATCATTGTGAATGGCAGCAAGGTGAAATTCGATGTGGCGTTCAATGCGGTGCATGGCGTTCCGGGCGAGAACGGACCGCTTTCGGGATATCTCGAACTCATTGGCGTCCCTTGCACTTCATCGGACTTGACCACTTGTGCACTCACTTTCCACAAGGATTTCTGCAAGCGCGTGGTGGCCTCCTACGGCGTGAACGTGTCGCCTTCGATGCTAATTAATAAAGGTGACGACTACATTGCTGCCGAAATCATCAAACAAATAGGCTTGCCCATGTTTGTGAAACCAACTTGCAACGGCTCCAGTGTGGGCGTGACCAAGGTGAAGACCGAGGAGCAGTTTGTTCCTGCCGTGGAGACGGCTATGGCGGCGGGAGGTCAGGTGATGTGCGAGAAGTTTGTCAGCGGACGTGAGTTTGGCTGTGGCGCTATGAACTACAAAGGCAGAATGATGGTTTTCCCGATTACGGAAATCATTAGCAAGAATGAGTTTTTCGACTATGAGGCCAAATACACCGCTGGAAAATGTGATGAGGTAACTCCAGCCGAAGTCGATGAGGACACTGAGATTGAAATCAAGGCGACCACCGCGATGTTGTATGAAAAGCTTGAGTGCAAGGGCTTTGTGCGCATGGATTACATCGTCAGCGATGAGGGGGTGTTCTTTATTGAGGCCAATATTGTCCCGGGCATGTCGGAAGTAAGCATTATTCCTGCCCAAGCGCGTTGTTTCGGCCTGACTCTGGAAAGGCTGTTTGGAATGGCGATTGAGAATGTGTTGAAATAAGAACGGGATTCTGATGACGAAAAAGCCTGCCGACATTGTCGGCAGGCTTTTTCGTTGCACAAATAACCATTTATTACACCGTCAAGATGTCTTTCGACTTCAGCTCGGTGAGGTCATCGATTTTCTTGATGTATTTGTCGGTGAGTTTCTGAATCTCCTCCTGAAGGAGTTTCGACTCGTCTTCCGAAATGATGTCTTTCTCCAATTTCTTGGCCTCGTCGTTGGCGTTGCGGCGGATGCCCCGGATGCCTACCTTGGCTTCTTCAGACACGTTTTTGGTGCGTTTCACAAGTTCGCGACGCCGTTCTTCGGTCAATGCGGGTACTGCAATACGGAGAATTTCACCATTGTTGATTGGATTGAAGCCCAAGTTGGCGTTGAGGATAGCCTTGGCGATGTTGTTGAGGGCACTTTTGTCGAAGGGTTGCACCACAATCATGCGGGCATCTGTGCAGCCTATGTTGGCGGTCTGCTCGATGGGCACTGTCGTGCCATAATATTCGACCATAACGCCGTTCAACATGGCGGGACTGGCTTTGCCTGCCCTGATACCTTGAAACTCATGTTCCAAGTGCTTGATGGTGTTGTCCATGCTTTCAGTGGCTTCGTCTAATACAAATTGAGAATCTTCTGTCATTTTCTTTCAAATTTGGGCGCAAAATTAATTATTTTTCTTTTTCCTTTCAAAAACGCTGCATTTTTCTCTTTAGCTCAGAGGCTCATACAAACCAGTCAGCACGCGGCTCTTTCTTGTGAAGTAATAGCTCGTTTTGGTTACGACGAGAGGCCTCTTGCCTTGGTTCCAAAGGTAGGTCTTCACGGTCTTGCCTTCGGTTGGCAAGTTTTCTCCGAAGATGATGGCATCGGCAATGACATGATTGCCTGGTAGGAACTGCCCGTCTTCAGGCAACGAACTGTGCCATAATACAATAGAATCATTTTCAGTATCATGAAGTTCGATGACGACGACACAGTTGTTGACTTCGGTCTCGCTGCTGAATTGAACGATGATTCCCAATGCTTCAATGTCTTCAGGCAGTGAGTCGCATGGTAAGGTGAATGCTTTACCCCATTCTTGACCTTCAACGTAACGACAGGAATCTTCATTCAACTCATGAAGCAAGTACGTGCTGCTGTCAATCGGTGTCTTGCTTAAAGTCAGGTAGCGTGATGTGAACCAATCTTTTTGTTCAATGAGGTAGGGGTAGTTGCCCACCGCAGTAACTTCCCAGTCGGGATTGACATAGTCGGTCCAGCTGAAGCCCAACATTGGCGTGTCCTCGTGTTCGTACAGCCAATGGTTGAATTGGCCAAGGTTGCTGTATCGGTTGAAGACAATGCGGTTCTCGACATCGGTTTGCGCTTGATAGAACTCGGCGGCTTCACCAATCTCGGTACGGGTGGCAAACTGAATTTTGTCGCCATATCGTTCATCGTCCTTTTCCATTTCTACTGCGATTTGGTCGAAGCCTTGGTGATACATCAAGTCATAGTGCCGACGTGTCATGATCAGAGAAATGATGCCGGTGAAGAGAATTACTGCCACCACCAAGGCGTTTTGCCATGACGACAGGGTGCGGTTCTTGAATAAGGAAAAGGCAACGATGATGAAGAAAGGATAGCTGAAAATCAATGTGCTGTGTTGCAAGATGGGCTCCCGAAGCAATGAATAGGCGAAGGCGATGACGAAGATGATGACGAACCAGGCTATGCCGACCCAACGCAAGGGGTTGTGCTGTTTATCGCGCATGCCTACCATGATCGGCAAGATGATGATGACACCAACAGCAAACAAGAACAACCCCGAATAGTTCATCGTATATTGTATGAAATCGGTAAGATAGGCGGCATTTGGGGCACTAAGCCACCCGCCTATGCTGCCACTCACGAAGAGTTGTCGCCAAAAGATGGGGAGGGTGGGAGCAAACAAGACCACGGCAGCGAGTCCGCTGAGCCAGTAAGCCTTACGTCTTTCTTTCGGCAAGAAGAAGAGACCGGTGAGGAAAATCAGTCCCGCTTGGGCGATGGAGAAATAATGGGTGATGGAACATGCCCATGCGGAGAGAGCAAAACCGATGTAAACAACAAGTTTTGGCTTTCTGACCTCGACAACGATCTTATGCCAGAACCAAGCCATGAGCAGGACAAAAAACAATCCCGAGGAATAGGGCCGTGCCAGCTGACTGTAAAACACCGTGAACTGGCTGACGGCGAAGAAAGCCGCAGAAAATAGGCCTACCTTGCGGTTAAACCACTGCTGTCCAATTAAGTAAATTAGATAGATGGAGCCGACACCCATCAGGGCAAAGGGCAATTTGACCCCAAACTCGCTCCACCCGAAGGCACGAACCCAAAGCCAAAGGAACAGCTGCACCCCGATGGGATGGCTGTCGGGCATCACGCCTTGCTGGATGAAGTCGTGGAAGTTTTCGAAGCGTGTGCGGAGCAAGGCACTGAACTCATCGTGCATAAATGGCACTTGTCCCAACTTCCAAAACCTCAAAATAGCTGCCGCTATGAGTATGACACCCAAGAGGATAAGGTCGATGGTCTTGCTCGATTTGTTTTGGACTTTCCGCAGATGTTTTTTTCTCGCCCTCATTTTGTCACCAAGGTTCCAATGTTCTCACCACGCAGCACTTTCATCAGGTTGCCGCGAATGTTCATGTCGAAGACATACATCGGCATGTTGTTTTCCTTGCACATGGTGAAGGCGGTCATGTCCATCACTTTCAAGTTGCGTTGGTATGCCTCGTCGTAAGTGATATGCTCAAACTTGGTGGCTGTTGGGTCTTTCTCGGGGTCGGCGGTGTAAATGCCATCCACGCGGGTGCCCTTCAGGATGATGTCGGCCTTGATTTCAACAGCACGGAGGGCCGAGCCAGTGTCGGTGGTGAAGAAGGGATTGCCTGTGCCGGCACCCATCACCACGATATGGCCTTCTTCAAGCAGGCGGATGGCTTTGGCACTGCTCATCGTGTCGGCGATGCGGTCGATGTAAAGTCCTGAGAGCAAGGTGGCTTTCTGCCCTTTGCCTTGCAAGGTGCTCTGCATGGCCATCGAGTTGATGACGGTGGCAAGCATACCCATGTAGTCGCCTTGGATGCGGTCCATGCCTTTCGAGGCTCCTTGAAGGCCGCGGTAGATGTTGCCGCCGCCAATGACGATGCCGATTTGCACGCCCGCTTGGGCGGCTTCAATGATCTCGTCGGCATATTTACCCAAACGCACTGGGTCGACGCCGTATTGCTGGCTGCCCATCAGGGCCTCGCCGCTGAGTTTCAGGAGTATACGGTTGTATTTCATTTCAGACTTAAAAATATAGATTTAAGAGTTTGTTTAAATTTCAATTCGATAATTTGTCAAGCATGATTTTTGAGAAGGCGATTTGAATCATGGCCTCGGAGGATTCGGAGTAGAACTCGTAGTCCATAGCGATTCTCCTAAAGTTGTACAGCCAAGCGAAAGACCTTTCGACAATCCATCTCAAAGGGATGGCATTGAA
>JBGYWU010000003.1:0-3654 GCA_041842265.1 Candidatus Limimorpha sp.
ACCCCTCCCAACGAAGAAGGCTATTGCAGCTTCGGCGTGTCGTGCGACTATGCCAAGGCTGCCGCTCAAAAGGCCAAGGTGGTCATTGCCGAAACCAATGAGACCGTGCCCTTCACCATGGGACCCGAAAACAAAATCCACGTCTCGGAAATCGACTACATCGTCCCATGCGCCTACCTGCTGCCGGAAATCCCCAATCCGGTCATCACCGATGTGGAACGCAACATCGGTAAAAACTGCGCTTCGCTGATTCAGGACGGAGCCACCTTGCAACTTGGCATTGGCGCTATCCCCGATGCCGTGCTGCTTTTCCTGACAGACAAGAAAGACCTCGGCATCCATACGGAGATGTTCTCCGACGGCGTCATCGACCTCGTCAAAGCCGGTGTCATCAACGGAAAGAAAAAAACATTGCACCCCGGTAAACTCATCTCAACGTTTATCATGGGAACAAGAAAAATATATGATTTTGTCGATAACAACCCCGACGTGGAGCTTTATCCCGTTGATTATGTCAACGACCCGTGGGTCATCGGCAAAAACGACAACATGGTTTCCATCAACTCCTGCATCGAAGTCGATTTGATGGGGCAAGTGGCATCGGAAACCATCGGGTACAAACAGTTCAGCGGAACCGGCGGCCAAGTCGATTACGTGCGTGGCGCCGCCCTGTCGAAAGGCGGCATTTCCATCATGGCCATGCCCTCAACGGCCGCCAAAGGCAAAATTTCCAGAATCGTGCCCCTGCTCGCCGAAGGCGCTGCCGTGACTACTTCGAGAAACGACGTGGACTATGTGGTGACCGAATACGGCATCGCTCACCTCAAAGGCAAGACCTTGCGCCAACGTGCCCAGGAATTAATCAATATTGCTCATCCCGATTTCAGGGAAGAACTTCAGAACGAATACATTAAAAGATTTGGGAAATGATAATGTTTAGTTTGAAAACCAAGATCAGCAAGTTCAGCACTTTTGCTGACTTCGCCAAAGAGTTTAACCTCAACGAAAGAGACCTTGTCGTCACACAGTCCTTCCTGTATGATCCTTTCATGAAAGACCTCCAACTGCCTTGCCATTTCGTGATGCAAGAGAAATACGGCAACGGAGAGCCTTCCGATGAAATGATGAACAGCATCTTAGCTGACATTCAGAATGTCAATTACGACAGAGTGATTGGCGTAGGCGGTGGTACCGTCATCGACATCTCCAAGATTTTCGCCTTAAAGGGCGTTAAGGACGTGACGGACGCTTTTGAGCACAAAATCCCGATTGTCAAGGGAAAATCATTGGTCATCATCCCCACCACCTGCGGAACAGGCAGCGAAGTCACCAACATCTCGATTGCTGAAATCAAGTCGAAGCACACCAAGATGGGTCTCGCTGATCCGGCTATCTTGGCCGACGACGCCATCCTTATCCCCGAGATGCTGAAGGGACTGCCTTTCAAGTTCTACGTGTTCAGCGCTATCGACGCCTTGATTCACGCCATGGAGTCCTACCTCTCGCCCAAGGCCAATCCTTATACCAAGATGTTCTCAAAGGAAGCTATACACATAATTACCAAAGTATTTATGAATATCGCAGAGAACGGTCCCGATTGCCGCTTCGAGAATTTTGAGGACATGATCATCGCCAGCAACTTCGCCGGTGTCGCTTTCGGCAATGCCGGTGTGGGTGCCGTTCACGCTTGCTCCTATCCTTTGGGCGGCAACTACCACGTCCCCCACGGCGAATCCAACTACCAGTTCCTGACGGAGGTCTTCAAACTGTATTTCCGAAAGAACCCGAACGGTGCCATCAAAGACCTCAACCTCATTCTGATTGACGCCCTGAAATTAGGCAAAGAGTGCATGGAAAACCAAGCCCTCATCTACGATAAGATTGACGAATTGCTGAACCAGCTCACCCAAAAGAACAAGTTGAGCTTCTACGGCATGAAGCCCGAAGAAATCGATGGTTTCACCGACAGCGTGCTGGCCACCCAGCAGCGTTTGTTGGCCAACAACTATGTGCCCTTGTCGAGAGAAGAAATAAGAAGTATTTATCAAGCATTATATTAATAATCAACAAATTAAATTATCACAATACAACGAATATGAACACAATTGATGAAGTAAAATCAATGATTGAAAAGGCCAGAAGGGCTCAAGCTATTTATTGCAGCCATTTTGACCAAGACGACGTGGATGCCACTGTCAAGTTGGCAACAAGAGCCATTTTTGACCATGCCGAGGAGTTGGCCAAGCTTGCCGTAGAAGAAACTCAGATGGGTGTTTATACCGACAAGGTGTCTAAGAACAGAAACAAGTCGAAGGGCGTGTGGTACGACCTGAAAGGCAAAAAGTCGATGGGCATCCTGAACATTGACGAAAGAACAGGGCTGATTGAGATCGCCAAGCCTATCGGCGTGGTGGTCGGCGTTACCCCCATGACCAACCCCATCGTTACCCCGATGTCGAAGATAGCCTTTGCCTTGAAGACGAAGAACGCCATCATCATCGCTCCTCACCCCAAGGCCAAAAAGTGTTCGACCGCTGCCGTGAAGCTCATCCTTGAAGCCATTGCTCCTATGGAAGTGCCGGAAGGCATGGTTCAAGTGGTTGAAGAACCAACTTTGGAAAAGACCCAGGCTTTGATGGGCTTGTGCGACGTTACCGTTGCCACCGGCGGTATGCCTATGGTGAAGTCGGCCTACTCTTCCGGCAAGCCCTCCTTCGGCGTTGGCGCCGGCAATGTTCAGGTGATTCTTGACCGTAATATTGAATATGATTTGGCCCTGCGGAAAATCATCACAGGACGTTCGTTCGACAACGGTATCATTTGTTCAGGGGAACAAAGCTTCATCTATCCCCAGGAGGATCACGACGAAATCATGAAAGTATGCGCAGACAACGGAGCCTACGTTGCCAACGCCGAAGAGCGCGAAAAGGTAATCAATGCCATTTTTGAAGACGGGCACACGGCGCGAGACGTTGTGGGACAGTCGGTGCAGAGTATTGCCGCGAAGGCGGGTATCCGTATCCCTGAAAACTGCAAGGTCATCGTGCTGGAGTCGAACGGCGGCTTCGGACCTCATGATCCGATAAGCAAAGAGAAGATGTGTCCCGTATTGGCCGCATTCCCATACCAGTATTTTGACCAAGCCATCGAAATTGCCCAAACCAATCTCTCGTTTGAAGGAAACGGACATACCGCAGGTTTGCACTCCAACAACCAGGCCAACATTATTAAAGCCGGCACTGAGCTTTCCGTTTCGCGCCTCATCGCGAACGCCATCTGTGCCACCACTGCGGGCGGTTCCATCCAAAACGGACTGCCTGTTACCAACACGCTCGGCTGCGGAAGCTGGGGCAATAACTCCATCTAGGAAAACTTCACCTACAAACATCTGTTGAACATCACTCGTGTCGCTCCTCTGTCAAGCAGGATTCAAGTGCCGACCGACGAAGAAATCTGGAGATAGGATTAATTTGCAATCCGGCTGAAAGATTTGGGAGTATGTCTCGTTTTGGGCATGCTCCCTTTTTTATCCGTATTACAGTTTCCAACCTTGCTGAAATTGACTTAACACAAATTCAGGGTACCGCGGACTGCCATAGGAGAGCGCATATTTATGTCAACTTCAAGTTTGTGTTTGGCTGCGGTTCTTTCGAC
>JBGYWU010000004.1:0-3849 GCA_041842265.1 Candidatus Limimorpha sp.
AATTCTATGGCCTGCGGTTCGTCAGCATGCGATTCATGTTCGTGTAATTCAGAGGCAGTAGCTCCTTATCAGCCACCTCAATCATAATTCAATGTGTGATTGAGTTTTTGGGGGCAGAACATTTGATTATCAAATCATGCCTGCCCTTTTTCTTTGGTTGAATAAATTAGGCGTTATTCGTAATGGTTATATTTAATCCAGATTACTACTTCAGGCCCGACGAGAAAAGAGTCTTTGTCATTGATAAAGGCCATGCCCATCAGAGTGCACATGGGTGGGATTCCATAGTGCATCCCATCCATGCCATCGTGTTCTCGGCTTTCCAGCATAACGAGCCATGGGAGATGGTCATCGCTCGGCTCTCTAATTTCCTTGAGAGACCAAAAGAAGCCGTTGAAGCCTTGATACGACCGTTTATAGAGAATCCAGAGAACGTTTATGTGGAACAGGGCGGACATCAGTTCCGAATCCCGAAGAACATTCTCATCAAAAGCGAGAAACCAATATCGTACGAAAGAATCTTCCGCACCGATGATTTCCTCTTTGATGAATACGACTTCGAGACGGAACGCTATCTCCATGCCCCACTCAACATGACCTTCATGCCCACCAACCATTGTTTGACCGATTGCTTGTATTGCTATGCCGACAAGCGCCACAAGATGGGCGCGATGATTCCTTTTGCCCGCTTGGTTGAGATTATGGATGAGGCAAAGAATTTGGGTGTGCTGAGCTTCAACGTGGTGGGTGGCGAGATGTTCTGCTATCCCAAATGGAGGCAGCTTCTTGCAGAAATCAAGAAACGAAACTTCCAAATGATGCGCCTTTCCACAAAGATGTCGCTTACGGAGGAAGACATTGACTATTTGCTAAGCATCGGCATCAACGAGATTCAGGTCTCATTGGACAGCCTTGACGTGACAACCGAGCAATATCTGGTAAAGGTCGATGCAAACTACGTCAATCGTATCAAGCAAACCTTGCGATGGTTGAAAGGAAAAGGCTTTGACGTGCAGATTGCCACGGTGCTGACACGCTTCAATGACAGTGTGGAAAACCTCGAAGCCATGCACTACTTTTTCAAGGAAATACAAGTGGAAAGCTGGAATCTCACGCCTGGCTTTGAGTCGCTTTACAGGGCGGCTCATTCCTTTATCTCCTCACGTGAGGCACTGAATAAGGTCAGGGACTTCGTCAACCGCATCCAGGACGACACGAAAACGAGAATCAATTTCAGCGACACTTTCTTTGACCGGGAGTATGGTGAAGTGAAAGAGGGAAGCCGCAACTTCAAAAGCGCAAGATGTTCAGGTCTCTACAGCCATTTCTTCATTTTGCCAGAAGGAAAAGTTACCGTTTGCGAACAACTATATTGGAAACCGGAATTCATCATTGGAGATTTAAACGAGCAATCCATAGTGGAGGTTTGGCACTCTGATAGAGTAAAAGAACTGCTCAATCTGAAACAAAAAGACATAAAGACGAGTTCGCCTTGCTCCTCGTGCGACATCTTTGACTCATGCTTCAGCAACCTGAACCGTTGCTGGGCCGAAATTCTCAAAGCCTATGGCGATGAGAATTGGGACTATCCCGACCCACGTTGCGCCAAGGCGCCAAAAATGAAAAACAACTTGAAATTCGTTTAACCACAAAAATGGATGAGATGAAAAGAAGACTTTATTTCACCATGGCCGTCGTGCTTTTGATGACCATTTCGGGTATGGCACAGACCTTCACCCTGAGCGGCACGGTCGCAGATGAAACTGGACCTTTGCCTTTCGCCACCGTCAGGGTGTGGCAGGGCAACGACACGGTGAAGGCCACTTACGGCATCACCGACAAGCAGGGCGACTTCACCTTGCGCGGCCTCAACGAAGGTCATTACAATGGCATGGTCAAATTCACCGGTTTTGAGCCTATGCCTTTCTCGGTGAACCTTGACAAGGATGTGCGATTGGATACGCTCCGCCTCAGCCCCGATGTGCAACGCCTTGGTGAAGTAATGGTGACCGCTTCCAAGGTGTTTGATGACAAACTCGATAAACTCCGCATGAATGTCAGCCAACTGAAACTGCCCCAAGGCGCCACTTATATCGACGCGCTGCAAGAGATTCCCGGATCATTCTACAATGTGAGCGAGAACACGCTGACCATCTTAAATAAAGCCGTCCTCGTGTTGCTCAACGGCAGGCCCATCCGCCTCTCGTTTGACCAACTCGCCAACATGCTCCAAGGCCAAAAAGCGGAAGATATTGGCGAGGTGGAAATTATGTACGAGGCCCCGCCGCGCCTTGCAGGCGAGTGGAATGGCCCTGTGGTGAACATTGTCACGAAGAGAAACTTGGCCACGGGTTTCTACGGGACCGTTTCGGGCGACCTCCAGCTGCGCAAACACCTCGGAGCAAGGTCGTCGATCAATCTCAACTACCGCACGCTGAAGACCAACACTTACCTGTATCTGTCGCAGGACTACACCCCGAGATTGTATTCCTACCGTTACTGGCAGTATCGCGAGGGCGGCGACACGCTGATGCGGCGCGAGTCGAACCATGACAACGATATCAACAGATACTATTTGCGAACGGGCACAGGCATTCAGATGAACGACAACAACTCCTTGGACATCAACTTTTCGGGCAGCCTCAAATTAGACAACGACAACATCGATGAGCGAATCCGCGACCGCGAGACGGCCATACATTCCACCAACACGATGCGAAACGATTTCCGCACCTACTGGGGTGACATCTATTACAAGCACAATTTCAACAATCCCAAGCACTACTTCACGGTGGACGCCAACCTAAGCCACAACCTCAATCAGTCCGGTAATAGCCGCCAATACACCTACCTGCCTGATTCCACGACCTACAACCGTGACGCCTCGCCTTATTCCGCCCAGCTTTTTCAGGCACGAGCCGACTATTACCGGGAATGGGACAAATACTTGGTGGAAGGCGGTCTCATTTTTAGGCATTCTGCTTTGGAGAACAAATTCACTTATGAGGACTTTACAGACGACTTGTGGCAGATCGATACTTTGGTCTCCAACAGTTTCAGTTACAACGAGAAAAGCTATGTTGCATACCTCAGTTTCAACCATCAAATTAGCAGGGAGCTTAGTTACTCCGCTTCGCTCAATGGCACCTGTGTACAGACTTTGGGTATTTCGGAAACCACGGGAAAAGAGACCTCAAAGGATTATCAGGTGGTGCGCCCCTATTTCCTTCTGCGCTACAAGCCTCACGACGACCATTTTTTCACATTACACTATTACAAAAGTTTCTCAAAGCCCAATTTCAGCTATCTGAATCCTTTCCGTAAATATGAAAGCACGGTATATTATGTGCAGGGCAACCCCGATTTGTCTTACTCGACCATGCACAATGTCAAACTTGCTTACCGTTACCGCTACTGGCTGAATCTAAGCGTTTCGTATGCCCATGCCCTGAATACGATACTGCAAGTGCCGCAACTCAATGCCGACAACGCTATTATCGGCTACACATACGGCAACTTCGGTAAAAGCGATGACCTGAAATTCACTTTGAACATGTCGAAGCGGCTGCTCGACAAGAGGTTAAACCTCAGTCTATTCGGCGAGGCAGAATACATGCTTTACAACAGCGGTGACACCCTCGACTATCGAAAATCACTGTGGCATTACATGGGCGATTTCAGTTTTTCGTATCTGCTGGTCAAGAAATATGACCTGACCTTTGGAGGCTATGCCTTGTATTCTTCATCCCGTTTAGACGGCTATGGCGTAAAACAGGCCGTGCCCAAAGTGGGTCTGAATTTGTCTGCAAGGTTTTTTGACGGTAATTTGACCACTACTATCAGTGTCAA
>JBGYWU010000005.1:0-10403 GCA_041842265.1 Candidatus Limimorpha sp.
AAAAGGGATTTTTTCTGTTTTTGGAAGACTTATTTCCCGTACATCCTTCTCACTCTCTCATCTAAATACCTCTCTGGCGAAGGGGCGGGCGCCTCGCCAATCTTGTTGTCTTTGGTGATGAGGATGTACTCGGGGAAGGTGCGCACGTTGTAAGCTTCAAGCAAAAGCAGGTTGTCGCCGAGGTCGAGGAGGGGCCAGTCTTGTTTTTTCTCTGCGAACTGCTGTCTGAAGGAGTCCATCTTGTCGTGTGTGGCGATGGTGATGATTTGCACGGAGTCCTGCCACTGTTGGTGGAGGTTGCGCAGCTCAGCGAACTGCCTGTCGCTGACGGCCGAATAGCCGTTCACGAACTGCAGGAGCACCAGACGGTCTTTATAGTCGCTGAGGCTGACGGATTTGCCGTTGTAGTCGCTCAGGGAAAAACCGGTTGCCGCTGTACCCGGTGCCAAACGATACAGCCTCACAAAGAAGTTGCTGACGATGGTCTTGTGCTGTGGGTATAGGCTTTGGGTCTTGATATAATTAAGGTGATCTTTGGCGAGACGGCTCGTGCCACGGTCGCCTTGGCAGAGCTTTTGCAGATTGTAAATGGTGACAAGTTCAGCAAGTTGTGGGTTGTTCGCCATGATTGGGTCGGTAGCTATGTATTTCTTGAAAGGAGTTGGCCCCTCGGCTAGGGCATTGTTGAGCAAGTGGCTGTCGTAAGAAGCATTGTTGAAGTAGCCGTCAAACAGTTCCTTGAACAAGTCGATATAGGCACTCTGCGTGTAGAGCACGGGCTGTCCGTCAAAATAGTCCTTGATGATTTTCTTTCCTCCATCGGCGCTGATACCTAACTTGATTGCCGCGATTTTGTATCGGTTATGGTTCTTCACATAGTCCGAATTGATACTGGGTACCTCGCGGCTGATGGTGTTTTGTATGGAGTCGATATAGCGCAACTGCCGCCCGCGGTAGATCTGGTTGAAATGGTCAATCATGTATGCGTTGACGATTTCTTCGGAATAGATGATTTGCCTGTAGATGCCTTGATCAGAGGCGCGTTTCACCCGGATGGTCGGCAGTTCCTTTTCGAAATAGGACACGCTTTCTTGCTGTTCAGGCACAATAATTTCGATGTCGTATGTGGCATTAGGCGCGAGAATTAGGTCAACATACTCCAAACCGGCATAGATGCGGGCGGGGAGGATTTGTTTTACTGTGCCTTCAAGAATGAAATGCCCATTGGCATCGGTTTGGATTTGGTCGAGGAGAGTGCCTGTTTCGTTGACGAGGTCTTCGTAGGCGAAGAGCCGCATCAAGGTGTTGGTCTTGTTGCTCCTGCCGGTAATTGTCACGTTCTGAGCGCTTGCCGTAAGGAGGAGTAGGGCAAAAAAGAGTGTAACAATACTTCTTTTCATGCACTGAAAACGGGAATGGGGCGGAATTATTGCTTTTTCGGCAACATGACTTCTTTCGGCAGGAACTTGGAGGTGTCGCCGCCATTTTTGTAGATGTCGCGGACAACGCTTGACGACACGCCCACCAGCTCGCTCTCGGTGAGGAGGAAAATGGTCTCCAGTTCGGGGTGCAGGCGCTTGTTGGCGTGGCCTATCATGTTCTCGAACTCGAAGTCGCTGCCGCAGCGCAGGCCTCGTATGATGGTATTGGCTCCGACTTTCTTGCAGAAGTCGGCCGTGAGACCGTCATAGCTCTCCACTTTCACGCAGGGATAGTCGGAGAAGACGGCCTCGCACCATGCAAGGCGGTCTTCAAGGTCAAAGGTGGAACGTTTCTCCATATTGATGCCTACGGCGACATAAATCTCGTCGAAGATGGGCAGAGCCCTCAATACGATGCTGCGGTGCCCTAGGGTAATGGGGTCAAAGGAACCGGGAAATACGGCTATTCTTTTCATAGGTTGCTCTTTTTGACTTCGGGACTTCGAGACTTCGAGACGCGGGACGGTAATGGTCTCGTAGTCTCGCAGTCACGTAGTCTCGTGTCCTTTTTTCGGCTGCAAAAGTATTATTTCGTCACGACCTGACGCAATTCTTGGGCCAAAATTTCACTGATTGAGCGGAAGGTGTTTTTTAGGAAGTCGTCAATTTCCTCATTCCCAATTGTTTTTATCTCTGTGATGCCTTCTTTCGTCTGGGGACTGGCTTGGATTTGCTCGGCAGTACTCATCAAATACCAATAGGTGTGCTTCAGCTTCCATTTTTCTTGCTCCAAATAGCAATGCCAAGTGGACGGCAACGCCTTCACAATCTGCAAATTGCTCAATCCTGTTTCTTCCTCCACTTCGCGTAGTGCTGCCCTTTCCGGGGTTTCGCCTTGTTCAATATGGCCTTTGGGCAGGTCGGGGATTCCATGGCGCACGATACTGAAGAATTTACCGTCTTTTTCGACGATACCGCCTGCGGCTGGTGCCATGAGAAAGGTTTCGTTCAAAGCCGCAGCTACCGATTTTTCTCCTATTTCGTGGACGATAGTGTCGGCTTGTTCTTTGTCGTCAAGCCATTCTTGCAAAAATTCACTGAGGATGTCGGCCTCATATCTTTCAGATTCTTGGAGTGTTGCATCGAAATCCAACAAACCGTTCTCAATTTTTGGGAAAATCAGAGATTTGCCTTCTTGAAAAATCTTGTACATTTGTAGCCCGTTTTGATGGTATTATCAAGCGACAAAGATACAAAAATTAGTTTCGAGAAAACATTTCAACTATGAATTACGAAGATTCAGCACTGACATTGGCCCAGCATCTGCTGCAAATCAAGGCCGTGAAGCTTAGTCCTAAAGCACCCTTCACATGGGCTTCGGGACTAAAAAGTCCCATTTATTGCGACAATCGTGTCACCCTTTCGTATCCAGCCGTGCGCACCTTTATCCGACAGCAGTTTGTGGAGAAAATCATGCAAAACTTCGGCAAGCCCGATGTGATTGCAGGCGTGGCCACCGGAGGAATAGCCCAAGGTGCACTTGTGGCTCAGGAACTGGGGTTGCCATTCGTTTACGTGCGCTCTGAGAAGAAGTCGCACGGCATGCAAAACCAGATTGAAGGCGTTGTCAGCCCGAGTCAATCGGTGGTGGTCATCGAGGATCTGGTCTCCACGGGCAAGTCGAGCCTTTTGGCTGTTGACGCGTTGCGCGAAGTGGGTGCCCAAGTGAAGGGCATGGTGGCCATCTTCACCTACCAGATGGAACTCGCAAAGAAGAATTTTGAGGAGAAGAACTGCCAGTTGGTCACCTTGTCGAATTATGAGACGCTCATCCAGAAAGCCGTGGAAGAAGCCTACATCACCGAAGATGACCGCCAGTCGCTGAAGGAATGGCGCAAAGACCAACAGGCCTGGAGCGACCAATGGAGCTGACCTTGCCTGCAAGGCATGAGAAAAAGCCGACCGGTCGGCTTTTTCTCGTTTGTATCCGTTTTATGGAGACGCGACCGTGTCTCTACAAGGATAATGAAAACAAACCCGCCGCAATTCTTGCGTAAATATTTGTTTCAGAATTATGCAAGATTTTTTCCCTATACGACAAACCTGACTTCTTTCACATCGAAGCGGTATTCTTTTCCCGTCTCATCCTGTGTCATCAGTCTCCCGAAGGGGTCTATATTTGACAAGAACAGCCGTGTTTTTTTACCGTCTACTTCGTAGTTGCCCCATGTGCGAAAGCGGTAAAGCCTTTGTAGATATTTCTTCTCTATGGCAATTGGGTCAGTTTTCAGGAGTTCAACCTTATTAATAATATTTTCCACAACCTGCTTCAACAGTGCCTTCAAATCGTATTCCTTTCCCGTGATTTGTCTCATCGAGATTGGTTGGGTTGGCCAGTTATTGAACCGCATTTGGTTGACATTCAGTCCTACGCCTATAATTGAGACATCCATCATACTGGATCTGATTGTGCTGTTGATGAGGATGCCTGCCAGTTTATGCTCCTCAAAAATAATGTCGTTCGGCCATTTGATCCAGAGTTTTTCAGCGGGCAAGAGGGTGTCCAGCACTTCGATAATGCCTAATGGTACTGCCTTGGAGAGCAGAAACTGTCGCTCCGCAGACAGAAAGTTCATGTCTAAGGCCAAAGAAAAAGTGAGGTTCTGTCGAGCCTCACTTTCCCAGCCATTGCTCCCCATGCCTTTCCCCGCGGTCTGTTCGCCGGCAATGACCACCCGGTTGCGGATGTCATGTTCCGACTGTTCACGTTGCAGGTAGGCGTTGGTGGAGTCGAGTTGGTCAAAATGAATGTATTTGAGCATCACTCCACCACAACTCTTTGGGTCTCATTCTCCACTTTGACGGCATAGATGCCTGCACCGAAACGCTTCATGTCGATTTGGAGGGTTCCGTCGCAAAGGCCTTCAAAGATCCGTTGACCAGCCATATTATAAATGGTAACATTTTGATTGCCATCGCTCACGATGTTGAGCATTCCTGAAGTGGGATTGGGATAGATGCTGGAGCTATAGATGGGGCTTTCCTCAACATCGGCCGTCACCTCGTAAGAAAATTCGTTGCTCTCGCTATAGCCGAAATGGCTGCCTGAGAGCAGTGTTACCGACCCGGCTTTCAGGCCATAAACTCCTGACCCCGACAGTCCGTCGCCGCCCGTATCGTAGATGGTGAAGTCGTAGCAGCCATCGCCTTCGATGATGATGGTGTCGGTATGCATGGTGTTGGGTACTGTATATGGGCCGCCTTCTTGGATGACTTCGCCAGTCGAGAGGTTGGTGACCTTCCAAGTGGTTTCTTGAGGATTGCTGTCGGTGCGGACACTAAGTTTCAATACCGTGCCTACCCCTTGCTTTGCCTGCTTGATGGTGAAATCCGCCACATTGTTACTGGGCGCTTCGTCGCTGGTGTTGTTAACGGTTTTGATGATCACCTCTAATCGGTTCACCTCTTCGACATGGAAGTTGATTTCGCCCAAGTCGACGGTTTCGGAGCCAAAAGTAGTCATGTTACCCGTCCAGTCAACGGTTTTCTTCGATTCTCCATTGACGAAAACCTCCAATTGGGCCGCGGTCAAAGGATTGCTGCCAAAGTTGGCCAGTTGCACTTTGGGCTCAATCATGCCGCTGCAATTCGTCGTTTTTACGTTGGAGATGTTGCTAACAGCAGCCTCGTTGGCGAAAAAAGGTTCAAGGTTTTGGCTCGACTTGCAAGCTTGGTAGACCATCTTCGTGTCGGCGTTCTGTAGCCAGGCAATGGCATCCAATTGGTCGTTGTTGTACACGTTGGCCAATTCCCAAGTGAAAGTATAGGCGAAATAGCTGCCGGCCTGCACAGCATCGAGGGTGATACCCGAGCTGGAGGGCAGGAGTTTCTTCATCACGCTGTAGAAGTCGCGTTCGCCGTTGGCGCCGGGAGGAGTGTTGTAGTGGATTTCCTTTTCGATTACACCGACATGCAGTTTCACGGAGCCCGAAACGGCCTCCGAGGCACGTCCCATGACGTTCACGGTGATCGTGTTGGCGGCCTCGTCCACTTCGTAGGAAAGGCGCATCTCGAACGGAGAGGGGATGGTCAGCCATTGGTTGACCGCGTTTTGGTTGATGCCGGCTGGCGCGTTGGCATAACGCGTGCCGTCAACCACAGTGTGGGGCACGCTATTGACATTGTACACAGAACGGCGTGCGTTGTTGTCGGTCGGGTTGTGCAAATACATCGGGTCGTTGGCGCCGGGCCAATTCACGTGGTACTTGATGGCGGCGATACGGTCGGCATTGTTGTTGATGAGCGCGTCAAGAGCCGGGTTTTGCGAGGCGCAAGGCCCGCAACTGGTGTTGGTGAAGCACTCAAAAAGTAAAATGCGCTCGTTTTGTGCGTTGAGTTTCAAGCAAACAAGCATCAGCAGTGATGCCAAAATGATGGTAAGTCTTTTCATCAGTGAAGTATTTTGATTGATTTACTTTGCAAAAGTAGATATTTTTCAATTAATGGCAATATTTTTGTTGCGGGATTGGAAAAAGTTTTGCATTTTTGCAACTTGAAAAACAAAAGAAACACATTAAAAACTTACGCTATGGTTAAAAAGTCTATTTTTACTTTGATTTTTCTGACTGTAATGGGCTGGGCTTCAGCGCAGTCGTTGCGGTTTGAATGGAATGGTCAAGTCTATTCAGAGGGCGAGACCGTTGAATGTAACTTTGATGAATTCGGTTATGGTGAGTTCATCCAGCACGCACAGTTGAGGAACCTCACCTCGGGCGATTTGAATGTCATCGTCGAGAAGGAAGTTATTGAGGATCTTGAGGGCGCCGTCAACTTTTTTTGCTGGGGATCGTGCTATGGCCCTGACGTCTTTGTCAGTCCTAATCCTGTTATGGTAGAAGCCAACACTGTTACAGGTGAGAATGATTTGTCGTTTCACGTGATGTATGAAGAAAGCCTTTTCGGCAAAGTGAGAATTAAGTATTCTGCTTACGACGAACGCCATCCTTCGGAACGTGTTACCATCATTGTGCTCTTCAACAAGTCGGGCACGGGCGTACATGAAATTGCCTCAGCTCGTTTTGGCCAGGCTTACCCCAATCCGGCTTCCTCGGCGGTCAACTTCGATTACAGCATCGAGGCGGGTGACAACGCATCTGTGTCGGTTTACAATCTGCTCGGTCAGGAAATGTTGAGCCAACCGTTGAACAGTCTGAACGGCCGTCTGTCCATCTCGGTTTCCGACCTTAATGATGGCATTTACTTCTGCAAACTGTTTGTCGACGGCTGCGCTGTGAAGACGGAAAAATTCGTCATCAAGAAATAATCAATTGTATTGACTTGATTTACAAAGGGCGGTGTCAGGCGATGCCGCTCTTTTTGGATAAGAATAGCCCCTCTGTCGCTTATGTGCAGTTGCGTTTTTATTTCTTTTTGAAGGAGAATTTTAGATATTTCACTAACTTTGCAGTTTCTTTGTTAATAGGTTTCAAAATCAAACACTTTTAATATAATGACGAACCGCTGTTTTACGAGACTGATTCTCACGGTATTATTCTTATTTCTGACAGGCTTCGCAACTTATGCACAAGAGGCTAATAGTATTAAAGGCTTCGTTTACGAGGAGTCTACAGGGGAGCCTATGATGTTCACCAACGTTTATTTGAAGGGCACTTCTTTTGGAGGAGCAACCAACGAAAACGGCTATTTCAACATCAACCGCATTCCTGACGGACGCTACATCTTATTAATTACAAGCGTGGGCTACGATACCATCCACGAGACATTCGACCTTTCGAAGGGCCAAAGCATTAACCGTAAGTACTTCATGAAGGAGACAAGCCAAAAACTGGAGACGGTAACCATCACTGCCGACAAGATTGAGGCACGCACCGAGACCAAGACCTCGGTCATCACCGCTACGCCCAAGACCATCACCAAGATTCCGAGTGTGGGAGGTCAGGCCGACTTTGCCCAATACCTGCAGGTGGTTCCGGGTGTCATTTTCACTGGCGATCAAGGCGGACAGCTCTACATCCGCGGCGGCTCCCCCATCCAAAACAAGGTACTGCTCGATGGCATGGTGGTATATAACCCATTCCACTCCATCGGCCTGTTCTCCGTTTTTGATACCGACATTATCCGCAATGCTGATGTTTATACGGGCGGTTTTGGCGCTGAATACAGCGGTCGCATCTCTTCCATCATGGACATTACCACCCGTGACGGTAACAAGAAACGTCTCTCGGGCAAAGTCGGAGGCAACACATTTGGAGCCAAGATCATGATTGAAGGTCCGTTGATGAAGGCCAACACACCTGATGACGCAACGGTTTCATTTATCCTATCTGCAAAAAATTCCTATCTGGAACAGTCCAGCAAAATCATTTATCCTTATGCATCTAAGAATGGTCTTCCGTTCAACTATCAGGATTTTTACGGCAAAGTTTCGCTTAACGCCCCCAACGGCAGCAAGGTCAACTTGTTCAGCTTCTCGTTCAATGACCGGGTGAACAACTATATGTCGCTGTCCGACTTCGGATGGAACTCGTATGGTGCGGGTGCCAACTTCCTTGTCATTCCAGGAAAAGCGCCAGTGATGATTGAGGGTAATATCGCTTATTCGAGCTATACCGCTCGCATGAAAGAATCCGACAATCCAGACCGTTATAGCAACATCAATGGCTTCAACATGGGCTTCGACTTCAACCAGTTTATGGGCAAGAATACATTGAAATACGGTATTGAGATGCTGGGTTATACCACAGATTATCAGACCTATAGTGTTTATGGAAACAGCAAGATTGCTGCCAAGTTGAACTCTACCGAGATTGGTGCATACGTCAAATACAAGGCCGTATTGGGCAAGTTGTTGCTGGAGCCGAGCCTTCGCTTGCAGTTTTATGCCTCACTTTCAGCTGTTTCGCCCGAACCAAGGCTCGCAGTGAAATACAACGCCACCGACCGCCTTCGCCTGAAGGCCGCGGCGGGCATGTATTCTCAAAACTACGTGGCGGCCACCAGCGACCGAGATGTAGTCAATCTGTTCTATGGCTTCCTATCGGGCATTGACAACCTGCCGGAGACTTTCAACGGAGTGAAAACCACCAGCTATTTGCAAAAAGCCAACCACTTCATTTTGGGTGGAGAGATCGACCTATGGCGCAATACCACGATGAATATCGAAGGATATTGGAAAGACTTCGTGCAATTGACCAACATCAACCGCAACAAGCTTTATCCCGACACGCCCGAGAACTCCCAAATCCCC
Source organism: Candidatus Limimorpha sp. (assembly GCA_041842265.1). Lineage (GTDB taxonomy): Bacteria > Bacteroidota > Bacteroidia > Bacteroidales > F082 > Limimorpha. The sequence goes on from JBGYWU010000005.1 coordinate 8,689, forward strand.
GACTTGCTCAAGAAAGACTTCACAAAGGAGACAGGCGATGCCTACGGCTTCGACGTTTCCTTTAAATATGAGGACCAGCATTGGTATCTCTGGACTGTTTATGCTTTGGGTTTCGTAACACGCCAATACGAAAAGGCCGTTGAGAACGGCATTGAGCTGACGGATTATGCCCCTCATTTCGACCGCCGTCACAACATCAATGTTATCCTGACTTATTCCGCTGGCTCTAAGCGGCAGTGGGAGTTCAGCGGACGCTGGAACTTCGGCACGGGTTTTCCGTTCACCCAAGTGCAGGCATTTTATGAGTATTATTCCTTCCAGGACGGCATCAATTTCGACTACACCACCGCCAACGGTGAGCTGGGCGTCCTTTATGGCGAACTCAACGGCGGACGTCTGCCTACCTACCACCGCTTCGACTTTGGCTTGAAACGCAAATTCTTCTTTACTGAGAACATTGTGCTGGAAGCGGATTTCAGCGTATCCAACGTGTACAATCGAAACAATGTGTTCTATGTCAACTTGGTGACGAGCGAGGTGGCACGCCAACTGCCCATTCTGCCGACATTTGGCTTGACGTTTTCGTTCTGACATGTAATCTGACGATGAAAACCACACTTTCTCCTCCTATGGCCGCCATTCGTCCACACGAGATGGTGGCTCATGGCCATACCCGAATCGACAACTATTATTGGCTCAACGAGCGTGAGAATCCCGAAGTGATTGCCTATCTTGAAGCCGAAAACCAATATGCAGAAGCCGGTTTGAAATCCACCCAGCCGCTTCAGGAACAACTCTTTAAGGAAATCACGGGACGAATCAAACAGGACGATGATTCCGTGCCTGTCAAGATCCGCGACTACTATCACTATACACGCTTCGAGAAAGGAAAAGAGTATCCCATCATTTGTCGTAAGAAACACAGTCTGGACGCGCCAGAAGAAATCCTGCTTGACGGTAACCAACTTGCCGAAGGCCATTCTTTCTTCGAAATCGGCGAAATCAGCCTCAGCGAGGACGACCAGCTGCTGGCTTTTTCTACCGACACGATGAGCCGCCGCATCTATACGGTGTATGTCAAGGATTTGGAGACGGGTGAACTTGTAGAGAAACCAATTCCCGGTACCTCAGGCAATGTAGTCTGGGCCAGCGACAACGTAACGCTGTTTTATGGGGTGAAGGATGAAACCTTGCGGCCTTGCAGGATTATGCGCCACCGATTGGGAATACCTTTTAAGGAGGATGTGGAAGTCTATCATGAGGCTGACGAAACTTTTGTGTGCCATATCAGCAAGACAAAGTCAAAAAAGTATTTGATTATCAATTCGGAATCTACACTTTCATCGGAATGCCGCATCCTCGAAAGTGACCGGCCCTTGAACGACTTTCGTGTGTTTCAGGAACGTCTTCCCGATATGCTTTACGCTATCGACCATTACCGCGAGCATTTCTACATCCAAACCAATGCCGAAGGAGCGAAAAACTACAAAATCATGCGGACAACCTTGGGACAGACGGAGAGGGGCTATTGGGTTGAGGTTGTGCCGCACCGCGAGCAAGTGATGATTGAAGGCCTGACTATTTTTGACAAGTTCTATGTCATCGAAGAACGCGAGGGAGGTCTGGTGAAGATTCGGGTGAAGTCGTGGGATGGTAGTGCCGATTATTATCTCGATTTCGGCGAGCCTGCCTACACTGCCGGTGTGGGTGCCAAC
>JBGYWU010000006.1:0-15292 GCA_041842265.1 Candidatus Limimorpha sp.
GAAGCCTTCGTAGTAGAGGCCGATGGTCTCGGTGGTATGCTTGCCCGTTGCCCAGGTCCAGCCTGCGTTCAAGAGGATTCTGTTGGGAGAAACATAGCTGCTGTAACCCAACTCGTGTGCGTTGGAGCCGTTCACGCCAAAGGCGTTGGTGCTGAAAGCGGAAGTAACTTGGTCGCCGATACCATCGGTGACGTTCTTGCCTTCAGAATAGGTGTAGGCTGCCATCAGGTTGAGACCACAATTGAAGTCTTTGCTCAGTTGGCCGGTAACACTGTAGTAGTAACCATTGTTGTCGGCGTTGGTAATATAATAAGGAGTGACGGCCTTACCCTGTGAGTTGGTGATGCCTTCAGACTTCCACTTCCATCTCTTTTCGGGCTCACCAGGGAGCTGGATGTCGTCGCCACGGACAATGCCGAGCTTGGTGACAGCCACAGTAGAAATGTCTTTGTTGTAGATGCCTTCCACAGTGGCTTTTACACCGCCGGGAATTTCAACGTCGAAGGCCAAGGAACTCTTCCATGACTGAGGCATGCGGAGGTTCTTGTCCATGATGGTGGTTGATTGGGGAGCCGGCAGACCGCCCGTGGTTAATAGGGAAGTATTGTTGTTGATGATTTCAGTCGGGCTGCTGTAGAAGGAGATTTGGGTCTCTTCGTTCGGGTTGATGTATTGGCTTTGCAAGCAGTTGGAATTGCCTACGGTGGAAACGATCCAGACGAAAGGCAGACGGCCGGTGTAAATGCCGGAACCGCCGCGGATGATGTACTTGCGCTCGCCGGTGAGGTCCCAGTTGAAGCCCAAACGGGGCGAGAGGTTCACGCGTGCCTTTGGCATATCGGCGGTCGACATGCCATACATGGTATTGCCTTCACTGTCGGCGATGGAGTGGTGATTGCCTTCTTCATCGTTCCAGCCTTCAGCAAACTCCTTGTTGTAGTTGTATTCACTGATGGAAGGATAGTAGGGCAGTTCAGCACGAAGACCGAGAGAGAGTTTGAAGCGTTCGCTGAAAATCATTTCATCTTGCAGGTAGAGCGAGCTTTGCATGTAGTTGAAGGAAGGATAGACCTGCTCAAGCTTTTCGTTGTTGCCGTAGGTGATGGCAAAAGCGGCAGGATGGGCATTGTTGACAAAGTCGTTCCAACTGTTGTAGACATAATAACCGGCACCACCTTGCATGAAACCATTCTTGGTGTTGTCAAACTCATATTGGGCACCAAGGGTGAAGTTGTGGATGCCAGTGAGGTAGCTCACTTCGTCGGTGATGATGGCAGTCTTCACATCGCGGAGGTTACCATAGGTGAACGGGTCAGGGCCGAAAGAGGTGTAAACGGCCTTGGTTTCGGGAGTGCCGTCGTTGTCGGTGTCGAGCATCTCAAGAATATCGACAGTGGGGAAGAGGTCGCCCACGAAGCTGCGAGGCTCGTTCTGGTGCGAATAGGTGGCACGCAGCATGTTGTTGCCGCGACCGCTCATGAAGCGGTAGTTCCATTCGGTGGCTACAGAGCTGAAGTTCTGCTCTTGGAAGTAACGGTTGCTCTCAAAGTAAAGAGCGCAGTCGGAAGTGCGGCCATAGCTGTTGCGGTTGTATGGGTTCGGCACGATGGGGTTCACTGAGTTGGAGGGTGATGACGAGTACTTGTTCTTCACCAAACTGTAGCGGATGTTGAACTTATTGTTGTCATTGATGTTCCAGTCCAAGCGGGCCAGCAGCTTGTAGTCGGGCGTGCTGGCACTGTAGTTCTGGTAACGGCCCGGGTTGTAGCCGTATTTGCTTTGCAGATAGTTGCTGATTTCTTCCATCTTTTCGACGGTGGGACGGTTGTATTGTGTTCCGCCTCCCCATTCGTCGTCAGCGTTTTCGCGGGCAAAACGGGTTTGACCGGGGTCAATATCGCTCTGGTACTCTAAGTTCACGAAGTAGAACAACTTGTCCTTGATGATGGGGCCTCCAACGCTGACACCAACAGTGTTGTCGAGCGATTCGGAGAGTTTCAGTCTGTCGGGATAGTTGCCCAATTCGTCCTTAACGCCAAACTTGGTGCCAATGAGACCATCGTTGGTGAAATAGTCATAAATGCTGACACGGGTGATGTTGGTACCGCTCTTTGTAACGGCATTGATGGCGCCGCCGGTGAAGCCGCTGTGGCGGACATCGAAAGGCGTAACGTTGATGGTCATGGACTCAATGGCGTCCAAGGATATGGGGCTGCCGCTGGCAGGCAGGTTGCCTCCGATGCCGAAGGCGTTGTTGAAAGCGGCACCGTCAACGGTAACGTATGACGAACGGTAGTTGCCGCCGCCGATGGCTAAGCCGTTGGATGTGTTGGCAGCTTGAGGGGTTAGGGCCAACACGTCGTTGAGGCTGCGGCTGATGGTGGGCAGGGTCGTGATTTGCTCGTTGCTGATAGCTGTAGTGGCGCCGGAACGGTCGCTGTCCATGCCGTTGGAAAGGGCTTCAGCAACAACGGAGACTTCGCTCAAGCCAACAGCCTCTTCACTCAAACGAACGTTGAGGATCTTGGTCTCGCCCAAAGTGGCGGTTATGCCTTCTTGTTTCACCGTCTGGAAGCCCACCATGCGGACTTCGATAGTGTAGGGCCCGCCGGAACGGATGTTGAGCAAACGGTAGGTACCGTTGGCATCAGCCACAGCATAGTACTGCGATCCCGAAGGCGTGTGCGTGGCGACAACTGTGGCACCTGGAAGCGTACCCTTGTTGTTGTCCGTGATTTTTCCACTGATGCTCGAACTAGTCACCTGTGCCATCAAGCTAATGGAGGCAATCATAGCCGCGAAAAGAGTAAATAACTTTCTCATAAATAATAATTTAATGTTAATATTAAGTTAATTGCATTTGTTTTTTCAGCTCGTTTTTATTTTGTCCATTCCATAAGACCCTGCAAATATAAGGCATTCATTTGAATTGTCAAGACAATATTCAGCAAACAATTTTCGTTTTTAAGAAAAAGAAATCAACATCATTCGTTCATAACTTGTAGAGGCTTGATTCTGTTTCGATTGTAAGGGTCACGGCATAGAAAATACGGTGCATGAGTACACCTTGGTTTTATTTATATTGCCACTTTGGGTTACTTTTTTTGCCGAGGTCTTGTTTTTTTCACTATTTTTGAAGCCTGAAAAACAAAACTATCCATGAACAGAATTTCAATTATTGCGATGTTGGCCGTCTTGATATTGTGTTTTGGCTCCTGCGGCAACTCGGAGTCGAAGCAGTTCAAGGCCTTGAATGAGGAGATTGCGTCCACCGAAACCCGGATCAAAGGCATTACGGATTGTGACGATCTTCAGATGATGAACTTCGCCATTCTTGGTCTTCGCTCCGACATGGACAACTACCGTCAGGATTCGGAAATGACCGATGCCGAGATTGGGAAGTTGGACGACATGATTGACAAACTTGAAGCCACCTGGAACGGCAAATGGTCATCCCTTGACTGTGAAGGGAGCCTCATGGACGGCGAATTCGACACTTCTGGCGAGGAAGCCGGAGATTTCGATTACAAAGTCTTGTAAATGGATTTTTTTGCTATCTTTGCAAAAAATAAATTATACCGATATGGCTTTCTTCTATCGACATAATCCTAAGAAATTCAACTATATACCTCGCTATTACAGCCGTGAGGAACAGGCATGGGAGGAAAAAAAGGCCGCTGCCGGTCTTGATTCAAAGTTGACCCACGAAGAGAAACTAAGGATGAAGATGCGCAAGAGTTGGGGTGTAGCCAAGGAAGAGGAGAGCAAGGAACAGAAAAGGGCTAAACTGATTCGTAGAATCGTGTGGGGCGTTTTTGTGTTGCTCCTTTTCTATTTTATCTTTTGTACGCCGCTTTTGCAGACCATTGTAGGCGGGCTGATGGGGAAATAAAGTATGTTGGATATCATCAAATTGCTGCCCGACAGTGTCGCCAACCAGATTGCGGCGGGCGAAGTAATCCAACGGCCAGCTTCTGCCGTCAAAGAACTGATGGAGAACGCTTTGGATGCGGGTGCCTCCCAAATCGACTTGGTTCTGAAAGATGCCGGCAAGTCGATGATTATGGTTGTCGACAACGGCTGTGGCATGTCGGAAACTGATGCCCGCCTGTGCTTCGAGCGGCATGCCACTTCCAAAATCAGCAAGGCGGAGGATTTGTTCGCTATCCGTACCATGGGCTTCCGAGGCGAGGCACTGGCCAGCATTGCCGCCATCGCCCAAGTGGAACTGAAGACACGGCGCAAGGAAGACGAAGTGGGCGTGAAGATTGTCAACGAAGGCTCGGTAGTCAAAGAACAGACTCTCGTGCCCATGCAGCCCGGCACCACTTTCACGGTGAAGAACCTGTTTTTCAACGTACCTGCGCGTCGCAATTTCCTCAAATCGCCTCAAGCCGAGATGCGGCACATCGTGGAAGAGTTCACTCGCGTTTCGCTGATGAACCCCGAAATTGGTTTCACACTGACCAGCGACGGCAAGGAAGCCTACCATCTTTATCCGGGCAACCTCAAACAGCGTGTCATGGGCTTGTTTGGGAGCAACTACGAGGAGAAACTGCTGGCTGTCAGACAAGAGGCTGAACGCGTGCGCATCGACGGCTATATCGTAAAGGCCGAGTATGCCAAGAAAACCCGCGGCGAGCAGTATTTCTTTGTGAACAAGCGTTTTATTAAGCATCCCTACCTGCACTACGCCATTGAAAACGCTTTTATGGAGATGATTCCCAAGGACAGCTTTCCTGGCTATTTCCTCAACATAGAAGTGGATCCATCCGACATTGACATTAACATTCACCCAACAAAAACCGAGGTCAACTTTCTGGATGTCAAGTTGGTATATGCCATCCTTCATGCTGCGGTGCGCAAAGCCATAGGCCAACACAACCTTTCACCGACAATCGATTTCGATGAGTCGGCCGACCTGAACAATGACTTTGGCGCGGCAATGAGCAGGTCAAACTTTTTGGCCATCCCTAATGTGCCGATAGACCCGGATTTCAATCCCTTTAGGAAAGAGAATACGCCTCGTGAAACACATTGGGAAGGCCCGTGCCAGTCTTCAAGATGCATTCCATCGGGCGATTGGCGCTTGCTTTATGGCGAACGCGCAGACTTGGCTGATGCGCCTTGTGAGCCGAAGGAAAATGCCTTTCCCAAATGCCAGTATATCCAAGTGAAGCAGTCGTATATCGTTACTGCGGTGAAGTCGGGGCTCTTGGTTATCGACCAAAACTTGGCGCATTTCAGAGTGCTTTTTGAGAAGTATTTGAAAGAGCTTGAAAACCGCAATGGCGCATCGCAGCAGGAATTGTTCCCGCAGTCCCTGTCGCTTAACGTGAACGACGCTTCTTTGCTGAAAGAACTATTGCCCGAATTGGAAAACCTCGGTTTTGCGATGGAGCAGGCCAATCCGACCACCTTTATGATTAATGGCACGCCTTCCGATGCTGCTGGTTGCGATGCGGTGGCCTTGCTGGAGCAGATTTTGGACAACTACAAGATCAACCGCACCGACTTACAGTTAGATCGGAAGTTGAACCTTGCCAAGACGATGGCTGCCCAGCTATCCGTTAAACAACAGACGAAACTCTCGGAGTTGGAAATGCAAAATATTGTAGACCAATTGTTTGCGTGCAATGTGGCTGAAATTGCGCCTAACGGGAAAAAGATTTATGTAATTATTAATATGGAGGAGTTTTTTTAATGACCGAACAATACAGTCCAACAGGGTTTAGGGTACTGCCACCTGTTGTGAAAAATCTTTTGATTATCAATGTTTTGTTGTTTGTTGCGAGCATTACTTTGCAACGTTTCGATTATGAGTTGACAGATATGCTGGGCTTGCATTTCTTTTTGGCGAGCGATTTTAGGCCATATCAACTATTCACCTATATGTTCATGCACGCCAACTTCAACCACATTTTTTTCAACATGTTCGCCTTGTGGATGTTTGGCAACACATTGGAGAACCTTTGGGGGTCGAAGCGTTTCCTGTTGTTTTATATAGTCTGTGGCATTGGCGCGGGACTGTGCCAAGAGTTGGTGCACTACATTCAATATGCCACCACACTGGCGCAATACGAAACGGTGGATATCGGCGGTCGCATTATCAGCATGCCCGAATACCTCAATAGGATGAATACAGTCGGTGCCTCAGGTGCAGTATATGGCCTTTTGCTCGCTTTTGGCATGATGTTTCCCAATGCGATGATTTTCCTGTACTTTCTGTTCCCCATTAAGGCCAAGTGGTTCGTCATGTTTTATGCGGTTATTGAGTTGCTTCTTGGTTTTTTCAGCAATGGCAATGTGGCTCACTTCGCCCACTTGGGTGGCATGCTGTTTGGCTTGATTTTGATTTTGGTCTGGAAAAAGAAAAGGAGCCATTACCAATGAATCCTTATTCGAACCACGGTGGCTATGGCTTCGGGCGTCCTGGTTTCGGCAGCTCGATGAAGGGGCTTTTCAAGCAGAATGCGGTACTGAAATGCCTTTTGCTTTTCAATGTGTTTATTTGGATTATGGTGGCTTTCGCCAATCTTTCCCTGTGGCTCTATAAGTCGCCGAATACCAACCCGCTTGTAACATGGCTTTCGGTGCCTGCCGACTGGTTGGCATTGATGAATAAGCCTTGGACTGTTTTTACATACATGTTCCTTCACGAGAGGTTTTGGCATCTCTTTTTCAATGTATGGATGCTCTGGTTTGGCGGGATGATTTTCACTCGTTTCCTGTCGCAGAAGCAATTGGCTTTGACATACGGCCTTGGTGGCCTCACCGGCGCCTTGTTTTTCATCCTTGCTTACAACCTTTTCCCCGTTTTTGAGACAGCAAAATACACCGCAGTGGCTATGGGCGCTTCGGCTTCAGTGCTGGCTATCTTGGTGGCTGCTGCGACCTGCAAACCTGATTATGGACTCAATCTTCTGTTTTTTGGACAGCTGAAGTTCAAGTGGCTTGCCATTGTCTTTGTGATTATCGACTTGGTGAGCATTTCGGGAGACAACCCCGGAGGGCATATCGCACACCTTGGCGGTGCCTTGTTTGGCTTTATGTACGGACTACTGCTTAGAAAAGGCATAGCTCCCTCGCCCAAGTCCGCTCGCAAAAAGCGCAAGCCCAAGATGGAATATACCCCATACGAGGAAATCCATGGTGAGCCGAAAGTTCCGCGTTCTGATGAGGAATACAATCGCCAAAAGGCTGAAAGAGAGCGTGATGTGGATGCCATTTTGGACAAGATTGCCAAGAACGGCTATGCCAGCCTGACGGCGGATGAAAAGGAGTTTTTGTTTAAGAACAGCAGGTGATATGGCGCGAAAAGAGAAAAAAGAAAGAAGCTTTTTCGGGAAACTGTTGGTCTTTGTTCTGACAGTGTTGGCCATCGTTGGCTTGGTATCCATGGCTTTGAGCGTCATCAATGCCTACATCAACCCGCAAAAGTTTATTTGGACCGCGGTGTTTGGTTTAGCTTTTTGGGTGATTCTTATCTATAATGTTTTGGTTTTCATGTTTTTGCTGTTTCTTTGGTCGAATAAGGCGTGGATTTCGGTGCTGGCTTTCCTTATCGCCATTCCTGGTGTCAGCAAATCGTTCTCTTTTGGCTCGAAAGCGAATGCTGAAAACAGTATCAGGATCATGAGCTATAATGTCCACGATTTCAAACACATTGATGGAGAGACGGATAAGGAACGATTTGCCTATCAGATCATGGACATGGTTCGTGAACAGTCGCCCGACATCCTGTGTTGCCAGGAGTTTGGTGGGTTCAGTCCGAATGTTACCCGTCAGCAATGTATTGAGGATTTTGCGGAAAACGCGGGTTTCCGGTATGTTTACTATAACCGAAGAAGAAACTATGGAGGCAATGTGATTTTCTCTAAATATCCGTTGGCGGAAGTGTCTGAGGATTCGGGCTTTGGCAAGGGAAACACATATGGGGTGATGGTGTCGGTTGACGCGGGGGACAAGGGAAAGTTCCATGTGGCCAACCTTCACCTGCTCTCATATATGATTACGGATGACGAGATCGATGTCTTGACCAACTCGTCCGAACATCGGAACGACCTCGATACGATACGTAAGAAGGTGTTGCACAAGTTGAGCTATGCTTTCCAAAAGCGCAGCGATGAGCTCCAAATGGTGTTTGAGGGAATGCCTCCAGTTGGTGGTCCCATCATCATCTGCGGCGATTTCAATGAGCCGCCGCTGTCGTACAACTACCGCCAAATGCAAAAGGCAGGCTTCATCGACACGTTTACTAAGGTGGGATTTGGCATCAAGCCGACCTATGTCAGAAAATTGCCGCTGCTTCGCATTGACTATATCTGGGCCAATGATGGTGTGAAGCCACTCGATTTTGAACGCCACAACTATAAGGCCTCGGACCATTATCCGATTATGTTGGATTTTTCGATAAATAATCACATTTAAGCAAAGAAGGGCAGGTGTAAAAGTCTGTCCAAATAGTAATAAAACAATGACCTTAATTAAATCCATATCCGGTATTCGCGGCACTATTGGCGGCCGGTGGGGCGACAACCTCACACCTATAGACATGGTGAAATTCACCGCCGCTTTTGTCAAATTTGTGCAACATCATAAAGGGACGAAACGCCCTAAAGTCGTCATCGGCCGCGATGCCCGTCTCTCGGGCTTTCTTGTGAATCAGGTGGTTTGTGGCACCTTGCAGGCTATGGGCGCCGATGTCTTGGACATTGGACTGAGCACCACGCCTACGGTAGAAATCGCTGTTGCAGGACTGAAAGCCGATGCGGGCATCATCCTGACGGCCAGCCACAACCCCGCACAGTGGAACGCCTTGAAACTCCTCAACGGGAAAGGCGAGTTTATCTCCGCTGCCGAGGGTGTTTGGTTGCTTGATGTGGCAGCCAAAGACGATTTCGAGTTCGTTCCGATTGAAGAAATCGGCAGCTATCAGCAAGTTGACGGTTGGATGGACAAACATGTGGAGATGGTCTGCCAGTTGCCCTTGGTCAACAGGGAGGTGATTTCCAAAGCCAACTTCAAGGTGGCCGTGGACGCAGTCAACTCGACGGGAGGCATTGCCATACCCAAGATGTTGCGTGCTCTTGGCGTGAAAGAGGTGCAGGAGCTTAACTGCGAGCCTACGGGCAAGTTTGCCCATACTCCGGAGCCGTTGGCGCAAAACCTCACCGACATCTGCCGTTTTGTGAGGGAGCAGGGTTGCGATTTCGGCGTGGTCGTCGATCCCGACGTGGACCGTCTCGTATTCGTCAAAGAAGATGGCGAGCTGTTTGGCGAGGAATACACTTTGGTGTCGGTGGCCGATTTCATCCTGAAGCACAACCCGGGCCCAACAGTAAGCAACCTTTCGTCCACAAGAGCTCTGCGTGATGTCACAATAAAGCATAGGCAACAGTACTTTGCTGCAGCTGTGGGCGAGGTCAACGTGGTGGAAAAAATGAAGGAAGTGGGGGCCGTCATCGGGGGAGAAGGCAACGGCGGTGTCATTTATCCCGAACTGCACTATGGCCGTGATGCCCTCGTCGGAACGGCATTGTTCCTGACACAACTGGCGGAGAAGAAGATGAAATGTTCCGAACTGAAAAAAGAATACCCTGCCTACTACATGTCGAAAAACAAGATTCAACTCAAGCCTGCGACAGATGTGGACGGCATTTTGGCCAAGTTCACCGAAAAGTTCAAGAACGAGCGGGTAACCACCATCGACGGCGTGAAGATTGACTTCGAGGAAGGCTGGGTGCATTTGCGCAAGTCGAACACCGAGCCTATTATCCGCATTTATTCCGAAGGCAAGAGCGAGGCTGAAGCCGAACGCCTTGCAAATATGATTTTGGAAGAAGCAAAAAATATGGTGTGATGAAAAGGGGATTTGGAAGCGACAACCATTCTGGCATCTGTCCTGAGGTTTTGGAGGCCATTGCCCTTGTGAACAAAGACCACGCTGTGGCATACGGCGATGATGAGTATTGTGCAATGGCGGAACAACAGTTCCGCGAGCAGTTTGGCAATCAGGCACGCGTTTTTTTTGCCTTCAACGGCACTGGGTGCAACACCCTCTGTATTGACGCAATGATACGCTCACATGAGGCGGTGGTCTGCTCCGAAACAGCTCACATCAATGTGGACGAATGCGGATCGGCTCAGCGAATCGTTGGTTGCCGTCTGCTGACGGTCGACACTCCCGACGGCAAATTGACTCCTGTCTTGGTAAAAAAACGTCTGCATGGTTTTGGCTTTGAGCACCACTCTCAGCCGAAATTGATTTCCATCACACAGCCGACTGAGTTGGGCACTTTGTATAGCTTGGATGAAATCAAAGCCTTGGTGGCTTTGGCCCGAGAGTACAATATGTATGTCCATGTCGATGGCGCCCGATTGGGCAATGCGGCCGTGGCATTGGGATGCACGTTCAAGGAGATGACTACGGATCTCGGCGTTGACGCGGTCTCCTTTGGCGGAACAAAGAATGGCTTGATGATGGGAGAGGCGGTGGTGCTTTTGAATCCTGATATTTGTCCCGAATTCAAATACCGCCGCAAGCAAGCCATGCAGCTTTGCTCGAAGATGCGTTTCATTGCTGCGCAATTTGACGCCTACTTCAAGAATGACTTGTGGAAGCGGAATGCGGCACATTCCAACCAGATGGCACAACGACTATACCAAGCCGTGAAAGACATTCCGGGAGTTGAAGTGGTTTATCCCGTGCAGGCCAATGGCGTTTTTGCCCAACTGCCCCGTAAGGTGTGGAAGGAATTGCAAAACCGTTATTTCTTTTACGACTGGAACGAGGACACCGACATAGTCCGCTGGATGTGCTCTTTCGACACAACCGAGGAAGACATCCGCACTTTTGCATTGACGCTGGAAAGCCTTATTGTTGCTGAAACTGGCTGTTAGAAATCAACACGGCGGCTATTTCACCATGATTTTCAGGATTTCCTGGTCGGTTTCTTTCATGCCATTGCGGCCGAGGCAGCCGATGTGGTCGATGGTCTCTTCCACGTTCCTGCCTATGATGCCGTCTCCGCCGAGGAGGTTGTTGCCATGTTTGCTCATTTCGTAGCCGAGTATGCCGGCTTCCACCGAAAGGGCGATTTTGCCCGCGCAGGAGGGCTTGGCACCGTCGCAAACAATACCAGCGGCTATGCCCAAGGCATTCTCCAAGGTGTGTTCGATGATGTCGAGACCCTTGCCCATGAGGTAGGCGATGCCGCAGCCCGAGGCGCAGCCTGCGCTGACGGCACCACAATAGGCGGATAGACGCCCAATGCCGGTCTTCTGATGTATGGCGACCAAGTTGGAGAGCGCCACGGCGCGATAGGTGCGGTCGTTGTCGATGTGATAGGTCTCGGCGTAGGCAAGGATAGGCAAACAAACGGTCATGCCCTGATTGCCGCTGCCCGAGTTGATGATGACGGGCATTTCGCAGCCGCTCATGCGGGCGTCGCTGCCTGCCGCGGCCCAGGCCTTGGCCTTGATTCTCACGTCGTCGCCGAAGTTGAGGATGGTGCTGCCGATGTTGGCGCCCCAGCTGTTTTGCAGGCCTTCCTTCGAGATGGCTTTGTTGCATTCGATTTGCGGCTTGATGATGGGTCTGAGGTCTTTCATATCCACGGAATTGGCGAAATCAAAGATACATTTCATGTTGAGGCGGCTGCGGTCGGTGAGCTTGGTGGCGCCACTGTCAGCATAACCCGAGTCGAACAGCACTCGGCCGTCCTTTTCCGTTTTCACGACATTGGTATGGAAGCCGGCGATGCGGACACTGGAAGAGTGTTCTTCTGAATATAGGGTAACCGTAACATCCAGCTGTGCGATGATGTTGAGCGGCACGATGGTCATAGGCGTATTGTCGAGAAATTCGGCAATTTCCTTCTTTTGTTCTGGCGTAACCTCGGCAATGACCTCCAAGGCTTTCTGTGGGTTGCCCGCCACGATGCCCGCAGCAACAGAAGCCTTCAAGCCTTTCATGCCTTTCGTGTTGGGTACAATGACACTCTTCACGTTCTTGATAATGTTGCCACTGGCTTTGATTTCCACACGCTTGGGCATGGCACCCAAGATTTCATGGGCCTTGGCGGCGGCGTATGCCAAACAGATGGGCTCGGTGCAGCCCATGACAGGCACGAGCTCTTCCTTGAGGATGCTCAAATAAGCATCGTAAAGACAATCGCTTTTTTCCATTTCAAATCTCAAATTTGGTGCAAAGGTACGAAAATGAAGAACATTTTATAAAAAAAAACTTTTTTCCGTTTTTTCCTTGTCGTGATTGAAATAATCCCTAACTTTGCCTAAAAATATGAACATTTAACTTTATTGTAGAATAAAAATTACAATCATGAACAACGACACTTTCGAATCCTCCTTGACGGCGTGGAATGAAAACGAAAAAGCCGCCAATGAACTCATCAACATCGTGGGTAAACTATGGTATGACAAGTCCGTCGAACTCATCATGTTGCGTTCGCTGTTAGTCAACCGTGGCTCGGGCAAGATCCTGAACAAGCACCTTCGTGCCGCCAACGTATTGGGCAAGCCCGTCCGTGTGCAGGACTCGCTGCTCATCGCTAAGGCGCTTCTGGCCGAGAACCTGGCTCCTGCCCGCATTGACCTTGGCCGTCTCAATTCGGAGTGGACCGATGAGCACGACAAATACAATAACAACATCACTGCTTTTGTCCGAGACAAACTCAACTACATCATCGACGCCTTGCCGCGCAGCAATAAGGTGCAGGATGTCATTCTTTACGGCTTTGGCCGTATCGGTCGCATCCTTTGCCGCGAGATGACGGAGATGGTCGGCAATGGCTCCGCCCTGCGTGTGCGCGCCATCGTTACCCGCAAAAACTCTCCGGAGGACATCTCCAAGCGTATCAATTTGTTCCGCACTGACTCTGTTCACGGTTATTTTCACGGTGTGTGCACTCCTGTCGAAGGTGAGAACGCTATGATGGTCAATGGCCAGAAGATACTCTTTCTTGAAGCCAAGAACCCAGAAGACCTCGACTATGAAGCCTTTGGCATACACGATGCACTGCTTATCGACAACACCGGTGTCTTCCGTGACCGCGTGTCGCTGGAACGTCATCTCCAAGCCAAAGGAGTAGCCAAGGTGCTGCTCACAGCACCCGGCAAGGATGACATCCCGAATGTGGTCTATGGAGTCAACCAAGACACGCTCGACCTTGACAAGGAGAGGGTGTTCTCGGCCGCTTCCTGCACCACCAACGCCATCGTGCCTGGTTTACAGGTCATGCAAAACAATTTCGGCATCATCAAAGGTCATATCGAGACCATCCACAGCTATACCAATGACCAGAATCTGTTGGACAACTACCACAAAAAAGAACGTCGTGGCCGTTCGGCCCCGTTGAACATGGTCATCACTGAGACGGGGGCCGGCAAAGCCGCCGCCAAAGCCCTTCCCGAACTGAAAGGCAAACTGACGAGCAATGCTGTGCGTGTGCCTACGCCCAATGTCTCTTTAGCAGTACTCGCACTCGACCTTGAACGTGAGACCACTGTTGAGGAAGTCAACGAAGCCTTCCGCGTTGCCAGTCTCGGAGGCAACCTCATTGAGCAAATCCGATTCAGCAACAATACGGAATTCGTCAGTAGCGACGGTATTGGCGACAGCTGCGCCTGCATTTTCGACGCTCCAGCCACCAAAGTCAGCCTCGACGGCAAGACGGTCATCCTCTATCTGTGGTACGACAACGAGTTTGGATACAGCAACCAGGTGGTGCGCCTCGCCCGCCACATCGGACAAGTGAAGAGCTACAGATACTATTGATGTTGGCTTTACAAAAGCTTGTTAAATGTTTCAAAGAAAAAGTGTCCTTCGGGACACTTTTTTTCGTATTTTTGCCGCTCATTTTGAAAAATTCAACGGATAATGAATAATAAGTCCACTTTAATTGGTTTTGCTCTCATCGCGGCCATTCTCTTTGGCTGGATGTATTTTATGTCGCCATCGAAGGAAGAATTGGCCAAACAACAGCAAGTTCAAGACTCCATCTTTCGGGCTCGTGCTGAGCAGATGGCATCGGATTCCCTCATTCGGGCGGAACAACAACAATCCGCAGCCCTCGCTCAACAGGCCGATACCGTCATGACGGCTGAATCGGACTCGGTTACGCTCGCAACGCAAAAAGCCAAGGTACTGAGAGATCAGTTTGGTGTTTTTGCCGCATCTGCGGAAGGCGAGGAGCGAACCTTGACGATTGAGAACCAACTCCAAAAGCTGACCTTCAGCAGCAAGGGCGGCTTCCTGAAAAGGGTAGAACTGAAAGAATACCAAACCTACGACTCTTTGCCGTTGATTTCATTCGACACGGCGACTGCCAAGTTCGACCTTTCTTTCTTGGCTCAAAATCGTGTCATCAACACTTCCCAGTTCTATTTTCAACCATATCTGAACGGAATGCCATACACAGGGGGCAACATGACTGTGGCCGAAGGTGACAGCCTTGTCTTCGCCATGCGCCTTCTTACTCAAGATCCTGCCAAATACATTGATTATGTATACACCATCCGTGACGACAACTATATGATCGACTTCGATATCCGTACCGTCGGCCTGAAAGATGTCATCGCCAACAATGCTGACTTTTTGAGTTTGGATTGGGCTGTCGACTTGCTGAAACAGGAGAAAAGCAAAGACCGTTTCGCCGATGAGTCGGTGTATTATCGCTCGCTTTCCGACAAGAAAGTGGAACACCTTGACGTGAACAAGGACGATGAGGAGACTATCAATAACAAGCTGAAATGGGTCTCCTTCAAGCAGCGTTTCTTCTGCAACGTCATCGTGGCTAAGGACGGGTTC
This sequence comes from Candidatus Limimorpha sp., assembly GCA_041842265.1. Classification (GTDB taxonomy): domain Bacteria; phylum Bacteroidota; class Bacteroidia; order Bacteroidales; family F082; genus Limimorpha. Next base: position 14,831 of record JBGYWU010000006.1, read on the forward strand.
TTGAACGCCAAGATGGTAGTGCAATCGCGCAAGTCAGAGAATCCACGCTATCTCAAGTCGATGTCGACCAACATTTCGGTACCTTACGACGTTTACTCTGAGACCAACACGATCCCGATGCAGTTCTATTTTGGCCCCAACCACTTTAAAACCTTGCGCAGTTATGGACTGGAGATGCAGGACCAAATCAACTTGGGAGGCTTCTTCCTCATCCGTTGGATCAATTACGGTGTTATCGCCGTCTTCAACTGGTTGAGCAGTTACGGATGGAACTACGGCATCGTTATTCTGATACTTACCATCCTGATCAAGACTTTGTTGTTCCCCTTGGCGTTCAAATCTTACAAGTCTTCCGCCATCACCCGTGCACTGAAGCCGGAGATGGAAGCCATCAACGAGAAATACCCCAAGCAGGAGGATGCGATGAAGAAACAACAGGCTGTGATGAACCTGCAACGGCAA
>JBGYWU010000007.1:0-9432 GCA_041842265.1 Candidatus Limimorpha sp.
GCATTACCTATACAAAATCAAGAATGATCGGCTGAGAAAAACCTTGACCCGTATCCAATGGGTGGTGTATCAATGCCTCGTCCCACTGACTTGGCCCTTGAATGTCTTTCGCAAGAAAGGAGAACTTCACTACGGTCTCGGCCAAGGCTTCTCGAAACACTACTTATGGGAGCATGAGATTTTTCCTGTGGGGCAGGCCTCATTTGAGTCGTTGCTTATGCCTGTCCCTCGTGATGCCGATGCCTATCTTACGCACATCTATGGCGATTGGCGCCAATTGCCATCGCAAGACGAAATTGGGAAGACCATTCACAACCAAAGTTTGATGGAGGACTAATGGCCAAAAGACGATACTTCAAATGAAATTCATTGCCCACTTGATTTGCTTCTGTATCTATCCTTTTTCCTTTCTTTTCCATCGAAGAAAGCGTAAATGGGCTTTTGGCAGCTTTCGAGGCGCTTTCAACGACAATGCCAAATACCTGTTTATTCATGTGTCCGAAAAAATGCCTGAAATCAGTTGTGCATGGATTAGCATGGAAGGGACTACGGTAAGAGGAGTCAGGGAGAAGGGTTGTAAGGCTTATCATTCCCTTAGCCCCAGAGGAGTTTGGTTTGCGCTGACGTCGAAATATTGGTTCTACAATGCCTATTCATCCGACATCATGTTTTGTCTTTCCGGTGGCGCCAAGTTGGTCAATCTGTGGCATGGACTGCCGATGAAGCGTATTGAGTTCGACATCACTTCGGGACCCTTGTCCGACAGGTTTGTGAGGCGATCTTTGAAAGAGCGCTTTTTCCACCCTGAGAACTTCCAGCGCCCCGATTATCTGCTTGCCGCTTCAACCTTCTTCTCCGATACTTTTTCCCGTTCCTTCCGAATTCCAGCCGACCGATGCCTTTTGATGGGTTATCCGCGCAATGCCATTCTGAGTCGCCCAGAAGCCGAAAGGGCGGATTTTATTGAAAAGTATGAACCGGAGGTAACAAAGGGGTTGCTGGCAAAACTTAATGGACGTGCCTATGATAGGGTTTTCGTTTATCTTCCCACTTGGCGCGATTCGCAACGCGACTTCTTTTCTCAGGACTTTGATTTGAAAGCGATGGATGAGACGTTGCGGAACTGCAATGCCTTGTTGCTGCTCAAGCCTCACGCCAATGCCTTTCTTGATGGAAGTGCGGTTGAAGGCTTGGGGAATATTACATTGCTTGATTCCAAAATCGATATCTATCCCCTTTTGCCTTATACCGATGTTCTGATTACCGACTATTCATCGGTTCTGTACGATTATGTTTTGATGGAGCAAAAAGGGATTGTTCTTTATCTATATGATTTTCAAGAGTATGAGAAGGAGAGAAACTTTACTCGTCCTTTCGGCGAACTGGTCATTGGCAAGAGGGTGTTCGATTTCGCTTCTTTGTTGTCGATGATCCGTGAAGGTGATTACATGATGGAGGAGGGTGAACGGAAAGCTTTTGTGCGTAAATGTTGGGGCGAAGGTTCTTCCTCCGCGTCAGCAGAGATTGCCGCCCGTTTCCTTCCCAAGCAGGCCTAATGTTACCCATTTTCGGAATGCGACCAGCTTGTTGCCTTTCGTGAATTGTCCCTTTATGGCGAAACCTAACCAAAGGGCAAGTGTCCCACACCAGTTTACCACTTCCTTGAAGATGCGCTTATGGTATTTGATCTTTGAGACACTCTTTGTGCGAAAGCGTTCACTTTGTCCGATTCCGATGCTGAGCCGATGGAAATATGCTTTTGTCAGCTTATGTTGAGGGATAATGTGAAAAAGAACGGCTTCGGGTAAGTAATAGAACTTGATTCCTTGCGAGCCCATCTTGTCGAAAAGGTCTTTTTCTTCTGCGCCGATCAAACTGTTGCCTTTGCGACCCAACTCCACGTTGAAAAGACCTATGCGGTCAAAGACACTTTTCCGATAAGCCACGTTGCCTCCGCCGGGGAAGGCTCTTTTAGGGAATTCTCGTTCATGAGGCCCAAGGTCAAGGGCACCAGTCAGCAGCATCCTTGTATAATGCGACATCCATTCAGGTTCTTGTGTCTCAAATCGAGGTACAATAGGCCCGCCTGCTGCTGCGGCTTCTTGATTGCGGCCGAAAAACGCTGCGTATGTTTCAAGGTATTTCTTGTTGACCACTGCGTCATCGTCCACATAAACCAGAATGTCGCCTTGGGCTTCGCGTATGCCACGGTTGCGGGCATACGAAAGCCCTTGGTTGGTTTCGTGAAAACAATTGAATGTGATGCCAGGAAAGTCGTTTTTGAAGCGTTGGCATTCCTCCTTTGTGTGATCCGTGCAGTTGTTGTTGACCAATACAATCTCATAATTCTCGCAGGGGTAGTCGTTTTCCGCTATGCTTCGCAAAACGTTATAAATGTATTTCTCGCGGTTGTAGGTGCAGATGATGACAGAAAGCATTAGTCGTCTGTTTTTGCGTTTTTCTGTTTTTTCAAGGAATAGACAATGGCGCCAACTGTTCCAAGCAGGATGACAAGTGAGCTGACCAGGGAAAGCGCTCCGCCTACCTTCCAAATCCTCGGCTCGTAGCGCATCACGATTTCGTGCTGTCCTGCGGGGACCATGGCGGCACGGAGGATGTAGTTGGCGCGAAGTAGCGGTTGCTCTTGTCCATCGATACGCATTGTCCAGCCTTTGCTGGTCCAGATTTCTGAGAAGACCACCAATTTGTTCTCGTTTGCTGAGAAGTTGTAAGTCAGTTGGTTGGGTCTATAGTCGGTCAATGTGACGCTGCCTTCTTCTGTTTGGGGTTTATAGTCCTTTACATGCTGTTCAAATTCCTTGCTGATAACAGCGGTTTGGCGCATGTCGGCGGTGGCTAAGGCATCGAACTCCTCATTGGGCGTATTGGCAAGCTGGATGTTGTTTGCCATCCAGGCATTGCCGTAGGCAAACGGGTTCTCGAAAGGCTGACTCTGAGGATTGAAGATGATGTATTTGGTGTTCAGCATGTTAAGTACTTCTTGCCCCTCCAAGAAGAGCGCCATTTCTTGTGCGGTCTTTGCTGCGCGGAGTTGGTTGAGGCTTTTGCCGAGGTATTGGGAAATCACATCTTGGTATCGGCGGAGCTTGGCACCCGAATAGCCTCCTATTGACTTGTGGAAATAGCAGGTGCCGGCCTCGTTGAACATGTCTTTGGTGATGTCTGCAACCCTAAAGTCCAGGGCCTTGTCGTTCAGGATGTATTGGTTGGCAGGGGAAGCCACAAATGGCTTTTCAAACCTCGCCTTATCGATGAAATTTCCATCATTGAGGTAACGTCTGTCGATGGGAACCATGTCGACGATGATGAGCGCAGTTAGGATAGCGAAAGCAGGTACTCCTTTCAGTTTGCCTTTCCCATAGAAGAATAGGGGCAGGGCGGATAGAATAACAAGTGCCAGGCTGCGCAGGGCATCCTTGCGGAAGATGGCCACTCTGACTTCTTCAAGCTGCGATGCGAACAAGGTGTACACCGCGCCGTCTTTTCCCGAGCTTAAGTTGGCAAACTGCTTGGCCTCTTCTTGGCTGAGGAAGTTGAAGAAAGTCTTGGGCATGAGGTAGAAGAGGAGGCAGAATCCTGCCGTGATGCCTAAAGCGATGAAGAATTTTTTCGTGTTTTGCTTGAAGCTCTCTTGATTTTTTAGCACCTCAGCCAAGCCCAAGAAGCCCAACAACGGCATGCACACGCCTGCGATGACCAAGGTCATGGAAACGGCTCTGAACTTGTCATAACCCGGGAAATAGTCCAAGAACAGGTTGGTGAAGCCCATGAAATTTTTGCCCCAACTGAGCAAAATGGAGAGTGTGGAGGCTATCAATAAGGCCCATTTCATCTTGCCTTTCACGGTCAAGGAACCTAACACGAAGAGGAATACGACAATGGCACCTATATAGACGGGGCCGCTCGTGCCGGGCTGGTCGCCCCAATAGGCATTTTGCTGTGCTATGCTTTCCTTAAACCTCGCATCGGCTTTTTCAAGGGCAGGGTTCTGCTTCCCGATATAAGCGGAAGCACCACCTTTAGCGTTGGGAATCAATAGGGTCCAAGTCTCCCCCTTGCCGTAGCTCCATTGCGTGATGTAGTCGCGGTCAAGGCCTTTGGTCTGATTGTCCTTGTCTCCGGCCAATACGGGTTTGCCTCGGGTAGTTTCCTTCCCGAATTCGTAATTGGCATATAGCTTGGTGGTGCAGGTTAGGATGCTGAAAACAGCAACCGACACCAACATTAGGCTTGCCTTGAAGAAATGTGCGAGTTTCTTGTTGCGGAGGTCGGCAACAAATTCAGCGATTACGATGATTAAAATGATAAGCAAAAGATAATACGTGATTTGCAAATGGTTGGCATGCAGCTCCAATGCCACGGCGATAGCCGTCAGTACGGCGCCCCATAGGTATTTCCCTTTGTAGGCCAACAAAACGCCGGCAATGACTGGCGCCATATAGGCCATAGCAAACGCTTTCGCATTGTGGCCGGCTCCGATAATAATAAAAAAGTAGGATGTGAACCCGTAGGCTATGGCGCCTATGGCGCTCACCCATAGCCCAACATCCAACACCAGCAGTAGGATAAAGAATCCTAACATGCTGATAAACAAGCTCCCCAAGGGGCTTGGAAGTCCTATGGACAGCAGTTTTTGTACATATTGGAAAAGATTGGTTTTTTGCGGTGCGGAAATGTTCCACGTGGGCATGCCACTGAAGGCGGAATTGGTCCATAGGGTTTGCTCGCCCGTTGCTTCTTTGAATTCTACAATCTCCTGAGCCATACCTTTGTGCATCTCCATGTCGTGTTGCTTGACACGTTTGCCTTGCATCACCGGATAGAAATATATCCATGATATGGCTGCAAAAGCGAGGATGACGGCAACATATTTCCATATGTTAGGCCTCTGTGCTTGGCCGAGGCTTTGATGTGCCATCATGTTCTTGTTTTTTTCTGTTCTGTCAGTATTTTTCATTGCTTAGGATGTTTTCTGTTCTATTTCTTCAAAATCAGTATATTCACCAATGTTTGGGTCAATGTGTGGACCTTTGTGTTCTTCGCTTTCCTTTTGGGACATGTATTGTCCGAATTCTTCCATTTTCTTTTCAAGCTTTCTCATTTTCCTTCTGAAAACCCATTTGATTGTCAAGGTGAAAACATAGAAAATCAGGATGGCGAACAGTATTATTTCCCAGAATGGTCCCATGGCATTATCGTACAAAGTGCTGCGAAATTACGATTTTTCTTATTGTGAGGGCCGTTTTTTGCTGAAAAAAGCTCCGATAAATCCCAATCCGTAGCCGAAGAGCTGACAATAAGCCGCCGGGATTGAAAGCAATGCGACTTTCATGTTCTTGTTTTTGACGAGTGAGTCGAAAAAAGCCATCATGGCGTAAATGAGGATAGGAGCAAGCCAAGGCAAAGCCCGCCATGAGAACTTTCCCGCAAGGGAAAAGGTAAGGATGAGATGCATAACGAACGCTGCCACCAGAAACATATTGGCTATAACGAAAGCTGCGGGCAGGAGATGAACCAATTTGAAGGTCTCGGGATATTTATCTCTGAGGATGATGCGTGCTTCGCCTGAATGTTTCACCTGGCGGAAAAAGGAACTGAATTTGACGCGCCTCTTGTGATAGACGAAGGCCTCGGTGAAAAGGCGGCAACTATAACCATTGGCGAAGATTCTGGTACTTAGGTCAATGTCTTCGCCGTAGCGCATGGGAGAGAAACCGCCCAAGGCCTCGTAAACGCTTTTCCTTATGCCCAAATTGAAGCTGCGGGGATAGAATTTGTCCATCTTATGCCTGCCGCCGCGTATGCCTCCCGTAGTGAAAAATGAAGTCATAGAATAATTGATGGCCTTCTGTATGGGCGTGAACGAGGTGTGGGCGCGGTCGGGGCCGCCGAAGGCATCGGCAGGCAACCTGTCCAATTCCTGCTTGATGGTTTCAAGATAGTCGTCCGGTACAATGACATCGGAGTCCAAGATGATGAGATAGTCACCTTGGCTGCGTTCAGCACCGTAGTTGCGCGATGGGCCGGGACCCGAGTTGGGCTTGAAATGGTAGTTGACGGGCAGGCGGTCGGCATAGCTTTGGCAAACCGTGTCGCATTTCTCCGTGGAACCGTCTTCCACAACAACAACTTCGAAATCCTTGAAAGTCTGTCGGCAAAGGCTCCCCAATAGCTCATCGACTTCCTGGGGACGGTTGTATACAGGTATGATGATGGAAAACTGCATTTCTCGAAATTTTTGCAAAGGTAAGGATTCTTTACGTATTTTTGCACTATCAATCCCGATATTCCGAAAATGAAGAAGTTGGTTTCTTTCTTTACTAAGGTTTTCTCCCGCCAATGGCTCATCAGGCTGAGCTATTTGTTCGGCCTTTTGGTTCGTCCGTTTTATGTCGGCAACAAGGTGGAATGTCCCATTTGTGGCGGTCATTTCCGCAAGTTCTTGCCCTATGGTTATGGTGTGGCGGGCGACAACCGTTTGTGCCCCAAGTGCTTGTCGCTCGAAAGGCACCGCCTATTATGGCTTTACCTGAAAGAGAAGACGGATTTCTTCACCGCGCCGCTAAAAGTGCTGCATTTCGCGCCCGAGCAGCCTTTTCTGAAACGTTTTAGGGCGTTGAAAAACCTTGACTATACTACTGCCGACCTCGATTCACCCATTGCAGACCTGCATCTGGATGTGACTGCCATCGACCAGCCCTCCGATACCTACGACGTGGTGATTTGCAACCACGTGCTGGAACATGTTGCCGATATCAACTTGGCGTTTTCTGAAATCAAGCGTATCCTGAGGCCCGGCGGCTGGGCCATACTGTTGGTGCCCATCAATCCCGATGTGGACACTTTTGAAGATCCAACCGTCACCGACCCGAAGGAAAGGGAGAGGCTGTTCGGGCAATACGACCATGTGCGCCAGTTTGGGCGCGACTATGCCGAAGTGCTGCGCAAGGCAGGTTTCGAGGTGACGGAAGACAGGATTTACTACGAGATTTCGGCGGAGCAGCGAGAACGGATGCGTTTGGCGCGTAGGGGAGAGGAGATCGTTTATCGTTGCGGGAAACTGATGTAGCCATGTTGTGCAACGTCTCTGCTAAAAATACCTCATTCCTTGCACATGCTCGGTGTTGCGGCTTCCGTATCTGAAATTGTAGCGCAAACTCAAGTTGAACATGGGCTGGTTGTAGTAGCCGAACAGTTCCGTATCCGTGATTACGCCCAAATTCTCCGAATGAGTTGTAATGGGCGACAATCCTTTCAACAGGTTGCTGATTCCCAAATTGACAAGCGGCTTGTTTTTGAAGAAATTGCGCGAAGCATTTATTGAGAGTGTAAAATAGTCATTAGAGTAACCATCGAAACTCAAGCCGGTGTTCCAATATTGCAACTGACTGCTCAGATTGACGGATTTTATTTTGTAAGTCGCCATGCAATAAGCATATCCATTGATGTCGTGATTATTGGTGTACGCATCAGAAAGGTCTATGTTTCCGTAGGTCTGACCTTCGCAGATGCGAAATCGGGTATAGTAGAAACTCGAATAGAGGTTTATGCTCAAATTCTTGATGCTGAATCCTGTTGAGAGGTCAAGGCCGATTTTGCTCTGTTGGGCGATGTTGGCAGGATATAGCAATTTGGTGAGATGGTCAATGGGGATAGGAATGCTTGAGATAAGATGGTCTTGGTATTTGACGAAGAGGCTGGGCATAAAGCTCCACGTGTTTTTAAACAGTTCGTATTTCAAATAAGCCGAATAGTTGGGCGATAGTTTCAAATCGGAATTGCCTGTCAACCAATTATAGTTGGTGCTTTTGTCGATGAAGTCCATCATGTTTTCAAAATATGGATATTCCCATGTGTTGGCCAAAGTGAGGCTGTTTTGCCAATTGAAGGAATAACGCACCGTTGCCGACGGAATGACCCTGAAATAATTCTTACCCACTATCTGTATGGCGTCGCAACCAGCCGGCTCATCGTAATAGTTGAATTGGCCGTCAAGAATCTTGTCTTCTAAACTAAGGCCACCGGTAAGCAGCCATTTGCCTGTGAATTGTCGTCTGAGTGTTCCTCATTGACAATGACAGGGATTTTTGTTTGCCTGAAATCTTTCTTCATGTTATAGCCCCAGGATTTGTCCATTGTGGAAAAACTTGAGTTGGCTATCCAGATTAATTTCTTGCGTTTGTAATTCAAGCTCAACGAATTCTCAGAGTTATTAAGCTCCTTAAAGTTATAGGTCGATGGTTTGACGGCCAACGAACCGCTGAGGCCTTCATCTGCCGCCCTCAACTTAATATTGATGATGCCCCCGCGCCCTTCTCCGCCTTTCTGGACGGCTGCGTCAATGAGTTCCACTTTTTTTATTCGGTCAATAGGGATGCTCTCGAGATCAGGATAGAGTAGGTCGGCAGGGCTGTTATCGACGTAAACAGAAGGAGCCAAGCCATTGTAAACCATACCGCCATTTGCGTCAACGGCAAGACCTGGCAGGCTCCGCAAAATGTCGTAAATGCTATGTGCTGTTGCTTTTCGCGTTGCCTCGATTTTCACTACGGTACGGTCAAAGCGACGACTGACGACAGGAGTGGTGTCGGCAACAGTAACCGCCTCGAGCATGTTCGCTGAGGGCGAAAGCGCTATCTTCCCAAGATTGCGCCGTATGCCATGCCATTGCATAGGTGTAATTCTCTGTGGCTACATTCCTACATAGCTGATGATCAGGTAGCAACCGTCCGCACAGTCGCATGTAAAAGCAAACCGCCCTTTTTCGTCGCTTAGTGTGCCTGCAGTCAAGGAATCGTTTTGGGCGTATGCCGTTATGTCGGCATAAGGCAAGGCTTCTTCATCGCCTTGGGCAACGACTTTGCCTGAAATTTCCATTAATTGTTGTGCTCTGACAAATTGGGAAAAGAAAAGAACGGCTAATAATAACAGATTTCTGCTTCTCATGGCAATTATTTTTTGGGGTAAACAATAATGTACCCATTAATTGAGACCACAAAAAAGATATAGAATGAAAGTGAAACATCAAACAGTTTCATGGGTACGGATTAATAATTTGTTGTTTTCGTATTTGCGCGCCGGGATTTCATTGTCTATGCCCTGATGGTGCCGCTCAGTGTTGTAATACTGCATGAACTTCCCGATCCCTTTCCGCAACTCAATGGCGTTATCACATGGATTTAGGTAGATGTACTCGCGTTTGATGGTCCGTCAGAAGCGCTCGATCCAGATGTTGTCCTTTGCGCTTCCGCGACCATCCATGCCGGCTTTCATGGTATTCCCGCAGGCTTCGGCCCAAAGCCCGCTCGTGTACTGGCTCCCCTGGTCGGAGTTGATGATTTCAGGGGCTCCGAATCGCGCAATCGCCTGTTGGAGGACCTCAACAGACTCCGATGCGTCCAAGGTGTTGCC
>JBGYWU010000008.1:0-4446 GCA_041842265.1 Candidatus Limimorpha sp.
CGAAGGATGTTTCTTTCAGCCCTGATGCGGTGTTGACGTGTGTCACAAGTCTCGAAGCCCACTGTCCGTGAAGGGCGGCGGTATAGTGTATTTTCCCGATTTTCGTGGCATACTGGGCGTTGAAAGTCAAGCTGTGCGGCCGGACATAGGAGGTGTTTTTGCATTCAACATTTTGATAGTCATTGACATAGGCATACGATCCCATGAATGTCAAGCCGAAATCGGAACGCCAGCGGAGAATGGCTTCCACCCCTGTGGCCTTGGCTTGGTCGGCATTGACATACTGCATGTCATTGCTGCCGTCGCCCAACAGCCTATAGACGATTTTATCCCGGAACAGGTTGTGATAGGCGCTTACCGAAGCATTCCATTCGTGTCGGTTCCATTCGGCAGAGACGGAAAACTGGTTGCTGGTCTCGGGCTTCAGGTCGGGGTTGCCATACAGCATGAACCAGCCCAAGCCGCCCATATCGTATTCCTGATACAATTCTTTCAAGGAAGGAGAGCGGAAGCCTTGGCAGTAGCCCGCCCGAAAGTTGACGGAGTTGATCGGACGGTACATGGCGGAAATCTTAGGGGTCACGTGCCATTTGTATTTTTCCTGATAGTCGGTGCGTACACCTATGATGACGTTCAATTTCTCCGTCATTTTCCAGTCTTCCTGCGCATAGAAAGCAGCCGTTTTGACAGCGGCATCGGCACTGTCTTTCATCATATAATGCTTCAGGTATTCGTAATTGCCTTCGCCTCCCGCACTCAGGGTGTGTTTCCCGAAGGTGCCGGAATAGTCCAAATGGGTCACGTGGTTGCGGTTGCAGTAATCGGTGCGGACAAATCCCGCATTGAAGTAATCCTTATTTTTCTTGTATTCGTCAAACGTGTAGGAAAGCGAAAGCTGCTGTTTACCGTCAATCAGGTATTTCAGTTTGGCGCTGCCCACATAGTCACTGAAAATATCCTGATAGCGTTTCCATTCCGAAATGTTGCGTTTGTTGTGGTAGAAAGAGCCTTTGGCATCGGCACTGAGTTTTTCGGAGAAGGCGTAGCTGAATTTTTGGCTGGCATCCCAGATGTTGTATCCGTATATGGTTGTGGAGTTGGTTCCGTCATCGTCATTAATGGTGAACGTGTCTTTGGTGCGGAAGGTCAGACTGCTCATGGAGGAGAAGCGGTTTTGCTTGGTTCCCACCGAAGCCGAATACTTTTGCCCGTTGTTGCCGGCATAGCGTGCCGAGAGGTTGCCGCTGAAAGGACGGTTGGCGTTTTTGGTGATGATGTTGATCACCCCGCCCAAGGCATTGGAGCCGTAGACGGTGGATTGTGCGCCCCGAATGACTTCAATGCGTTCGATGTCGTCCACATTGAAGCGTGTGAAATCCACATTATGATCGGAGCCTTCGCCGCTAATGCGCTCGCCGTCAATCAGAAACAGGATGTATTCGCCCTCCATGCCTTGGTATTTGATTTCGGGCATCTGGCTCATCGAGTTGTAGCCGATTTGCAATCCGGGCAGCTCGTATTGCAGCAGCGACTCGATGCTCATTGGGTTGACGGATTCTATTTCTTTCACGCCAATGATGCGGGTCAGCACCGGCACGTCCTTGATGGGCCTTTCCACACGCGCTCCTGTTACCACCACTTCGTCCAGCTCGTTCTTGGAAGGATAGAGCCGGATACGCAGGTATTCCTTCTGTTGTTTGGGGTCGATGGGCATTTCCTTGGCTTCAAAACCAGAATAAGAAGCGTGCAGTATGATAGGGTCGCCTGATTTCAGTTGGATGGAAAAGGCGCCGTTGGTGTTGGTACCGGCGCCAATCGTTGTCCCCTTTACCCATACCGATGCTCCCGGCAACGGATCGCAATGCTCATCAACGACAACACCGCTGATGCAGTATCTTTGAGCATGGATGGTAAAAGGGAGCAGGATAAAAAAACCAAATAAAAGTATTATTTTTCCCATTCGTATTTGAAAGTGATGTACCCGCTTGCCCCTGTATCACTGTAGGTATCGGTGATTTGCACTTTTACCAGACCGCCGTCCTTGCATTTCAAGACACAGACTTCTTTAGATGCGGAATAAATGGTCGGAGGCATGGAGTGCGTAGGCGTGCGAATGATGGAGTTTGACAGAACGGTGTTGATTTTCGAGGTGGCAGCAGTGCCGATTTCACCGTCCACCATGTGGGTCAGATCCATGTAGAGGGAGTCTGAAACCGTGATGTCGGTTTCGTAGCCGTTTGTCGGCCATTCGGTCAGTTTGTCCAATTCGGTGAGACCTGTGGCGGCCACGCTGCCTTCGTTGGTCTTGATGTCGTAGCGGTGAACGGCGATGTGCCAGTCCATGTCGATGTCGGCTTCGCTGCCTTGGGCAGGAGTTGTCGATACGAGGCTACCTTCTTTCCAGTAGTTCCATGCTGAAAAGTCGCGCAGTGACTGTGTTTCACCCGTCTTGAGGTTGACGTATGTCCAGTTGTTGTAGTTGACAGCGTTTACGGTGATGGTTTTGATTTGCGTTTCCGGTTCCGCAGGTTTTGGCTTGTTACAGGCGGAAAACAGTACCGCGAGACATAAAGTCCATATTATATGATGATACTTCATTGTAGCAGTTTTTAGAAGTAGGCTGACATTATCATAAAAGAAAAGGCAGGTGCAAAGAACCTCTTTGCACCTATTGCGATTCAGAGGGTATCGTTTCAGAAATGCAGGGCGAGCATTTCCTTTCCGTTTCCTTTTGTTCCGTCAAATTCTATTTTGAGTCCGCCCATCACATCTTCGACAGTGAAATTCATCAAAGCTTTGTCGGTGATGGTAGCGGAGAAAGTAAACGGATGCTCGTTCTGTTGTCCCGTATGGGGGTTGGTCATTTTGCAGACGCCTTCGCCTTCTAAGGTGAAGTTGTTGTTGTCGCCGTTCACTTTCATTGCTTCGATGCCGAACTCGCCCCAAGTCGGCGAGGTGTAGGACAGCGAAACTTGGTCGTCGGACAAATAACTCAGTTTCACCGTTTGGTCTTCCTCGGTGGCATTGGTGAAGAAAGCGCAAGAGACACTGGTGGATCCTTTATAGGAACCGGCCACGGCTAAAGCAGGAGGCACGGTGCCTTGGCGGAACTCTATTGTCAAGCCGCCCATCACATCGGCAACCACGAAAGTCATTGTGGTTTTGCTGGCAATGCTGCCGGTAAAGGAGCATGGATGTTCTTTCTGCTGTCCCGTATGGGGGTTGGTCATTTTGCAGATGCCGGTGCCCTCAAGGGCATAGCCGTTGTTTTCGGATTTTATTTTTACCGTTTCGACGGCAAACTCGCCCCAAGTCGGCGAAGTATAGGAGAGCGAGACTTCATTGTCGGTCTTATAGCTCAATTTCACGGTTTGTGATTCTTCGACCATGTCTGAAAAAAACGAGCATGAAGCGATGGTGAACCCTTCGTAGTAGCCGGCTACTTCATAAGCAACGGGTTGCCTGCCTTCGTGGAACGCCAATGTCAAGCCTCCCATCACGTTGGCGATGGTGAAGGTGATGGCGGCATCGCCGGCATTGGGCTTGATGTTGGCCGTCACGCTGCATTCGTATTCCTTCTCAGCACCGTCTTGTCCCATTTTCATTTTGCAGGTGCCGGTGCCGTTCACTTTATAAATGTCTTGTGCCAGAACGACGGCAGCTTCCTGAAAGCTGAATTCGCCCCATTTATTTGAGGTGAATGTCAGGTTTACGGTCTTGTTGCCCGACGCCTTGGCGATAGTGATGCTTTCGTTACCATTTACTTGGTTTGTGAACATGGCGCACGAAGCGTTGATGTAGCCCTGGTATGTCTTGGCTATGGCTTCCGCCCATTTCTCATCCTCTTTGGGTTTGCGACAAGATGTCATCGTCAGGGCTAATGCAGCCATTACCAAGAGGGCCAATTGAAAAGTCTTCTTCATAAGAAAATGAAATTTAATTGTTTAATAATTATAATGCTTGTTTCTGTTGTGTGACATTATTGAGATTGCAAAAAACGATAATAATCCCAATACGGTCTATCCCCATTAATGGAGATTATTTGGCCGAATTATCCCCATTTGTTGTGATTTTTATGAAGAGCAAGCTAAAAAACTACAGTTATGAAGAAGGGTAGGTATTAATTAAGGTGCTTTTTGAAAAAGGAATGACAAAAGGTCTTGCCTGTGGCAGAAGCGGCTGTGTGTCGGCAGTCGTTCGTATTTCTTCGCCATTTCGTTGATTCGGTTTTTCATTTCCCGCCTTAGCCATTCGGATCGCAGCACCCTCGATGCAGCTGTTTGTGTTGAGGAGCTGTTGCTTGAAATTGTAGGAAGGTTTCAGCCACCACGAGAAGAAGGCGTGGTCTTCTGTTTCTTCCATGATTCTCTGGTTATGGTGTAAGGGCAAGGCTTTTAAATCTGTGCGGCGCGGGCATAAATAAAGAGGGTGACTAAAAAGTCAAAA
>JBGYWU010000009.1:0-5331 GCA_041842265.1 Candidatus Limimorpha sp.
GAAGTCAAGCCTTTGGCAGCCGAAGTTGACGAACAAGAACGCTATCCTATCGAGACAGTCCAGAAAATGGCAAAGCTCGGTATGATGGGCATTCCTATTCCTCGGCAATATGGCGGCGCAGGAGGCACGGTGCAAATGTATGTCATGGGAGTTGAAGAACTGTCGCGCGTTTGTGCCACTACCGGTGTTATCTTATCGGCACACACCTCATTGTGCATGGCACCAATTTTGGAAAACGGAACGGAAGAGCAGAAACAGAAGTATCTTCCCAAACTGGCAAGCGGCGAGTGGATCGGCGCTTTCGGGCTCACAGAGCCCAATGCAGGCACCGATGCCGCCATGCAGCAAACTACGGCAGTAGATGCAGGCGACAAGTGGATATTGAACGGCAATAAGATTTTCATCACTAATGCGGCCTATGCCGACGTATTCATCGTGATGGCCATGACCGACAAGTCGAAAGGCACCAAAGGCATTTCGGCCTTCATCGTCGAAAAAGGTATGCCAGGCTTCAGCATTGGCAAGAAAGAGCTGAAGATGGGTATTCGCGGAAGCGCGACTTGCGAATTGATATTAGAAAACTGTGAAGTGCCGAAAGAGAATCTGCTCGGCCCTCTCGGCAAAGGCTTCATCATCGCCATGAAGACTTTGGACGGAGGACGTATCGGTATCGCTTCACAAGCTCTCGGAATTGCACAAGGTGCAATGGATGAGACTGTTAAATACACAAAGGAACGTAAGCAGTTTGGTAAAGCCATTGCCCAGTTCCAGAACACACAGTTCCAGATGGCCGACCTAAAGACCAAGGTTGAGGCGGCTCGTCTACTTGTTAGAAATGCAGCTTGGAAAAAGGATATGGGGCAGCCGTATTCAGTTGATGCAGCCATGGCCAAACTATTTGCTGCCGAGACCGCTATGGAGGTCACGACGAAAGCCGTACAATTCCACGGCGGCTACGGTTACACCCGTGAATATCCCGTTGAGCGCATGATGCGCGACGCCAAAATTACGGAGATTTATGAAGGCACATCGGAAGTCCAGCGTATGGTCATTGCCGGTCAATTATTTAAGAAATAATAGGAGGGAAGCACTATGAATATTATTGTTTGTGTAAAGCAAGTTCCGGACACTACTGAAATCAAGATTGATCCGGTTAAGGGCACGCTGATTCGTGAAGGCGTTCCGAGCATTATGAACCCCGACGACAAGGGCGGCCTTGAACTCGCGCTGCGTTTGAAAGACCAATTTGGTGCCAACATCACCGTTATTTCTATGGGTCCTCAACAAGCTGATGTCATCCTGCGCGAAGCCTTCGCCATGGGTGCCGACCGCGCCATCCTGCTCAGCGACAGGAAATTCGCCGGTGCCGACACATTGGCCACTTCGTATGCCTTGTCGGGACTGTGCAGAACTTTGGACTATGACCTCATCATTGCCGGCCGTCAGGCTATCGATGGCGACACCGCGCAAGTGGGTCCCGAATTGGCCGAGCACCTTGGGTTGCCACAAGTTTCATACGTCTGCGACGCCAAGTGTCTCGACAACGGCAACCTGCTGGTCCACAAAGAGAACGAAGACAGTGTCCAAGTCCTTGAAGTGGAAGGCAAATGTGTGCTGACCGTATTGGCTTCGGCCTTTGACGCACGCTATATGACCGTTAGCGGCATCGTGGATGCCTATAACAAGGAAGTGGAAGTGTGGGGCGCCGACAAGATTGATGTTGAAGAAGGCAAGCTCGGCCTCGCCGGTTCTCCAACCAAAGTGTTCCAGTCGTTCCCCAAGGCCATGAAGGCTCCAAGTGAAGTGCACGAAGTGAGCGAAGAAGAAGCCGTTGAGTTGATTGTTAGTAAGTTAAAAGAAAGACACATCATCTAATTGTGACGTTATGAATTCAGAAAATTATAAAAACGTTTATGTTTTTGCAGAACAACGCAATGGCGTGATTCAGCCAGTTGCATACGAACTTTTAGGCAAAGCCTGTGATTTGGCGGCATCCTTGGGAGAAAAGGTTGTTGCAATACTGCTCGGATATGACATCAAGGATCATGCACAGCAGCTCATCGAGTTTGGTGCCGATGAAGTCATCGTGGCGGATTGTGCGGAGTTGAAAGACTATCTGACCGAGCAATACACACAAGCCATGTATCAGATTGTTGAAGCCGGCAAGCCGAGCATCGTGCTTTATGGAGCCACTACCATTGGCCGCGACTTGGCCCCGCGCATTTCGTGCAGGTTTAAGACTGGCCTGACCGCCGACTGCACCAAGCTGGAAATCGCCGACACGGATGGCGGCAAGCAGTTCCGCATGACCCGTCCGGCTTTTGGTGGCAACCTTATGGCGACCATCATTTGCCCGAACAATCGTCCTCAGATGTCAACCGTGCGTCCTGGAGTGATGCAGAAACGCACACGCGACACGGGCAGAAAAGGCCTTGTCAATGAGTTTAAGCCCACTTTCGACACATCGCGTTTCAAGGTGAAACTGATCCAAACAACCATGAACTGCAAATGTTCCGACGACATCAGTTCGGCCAAAATCTTGGTTTCTGGTGGCCGCGGTGTCCATAATAAGGAAGGATTCAACAAGTTGCAGGCTTTGGCTGATGTGATGGGCGGCATGGTGTCATCATCACGCGCCATGGTTGACGCGGGTGTCATGGAGCATTGCTATCAGGTGGGGCAGACCGGCAAGACCGTTCGTCCCAACCTGTATATGGCTTGCGGCATCAGCGGAGCCATCCAGCACCTTGCAGGTATGGAAGAAAGTGATTTCATCATCGCCATCAACAAGGACAAGTACGCACCCATCTTCAGCGTTGCCGATCTCGGCATCGTTGGCGACTTGCATAAGATTGTCCCCATGCTGACGGAGAGACTGAAGAAGGAAATCGAGAAATGATTCGATTTTATGCCGTCGGATAGAGAAACTGTGTCTCTACCCGACGGCATACCTGAAAAATTGTGAAGCAAACAAATTAGAAATTTTAGTAAAATGAAGAAGACATTCGTCACACTATTGACCATCCTACTCCCTTATGCAATCTTCGGAGGCAACTTGGTCATGCTGAATTATTCGGGACAGTCCGCTTTGGAAAAGCTGTTCTCTTCCCCCAACCTTGAAATTCACTACTATACGGATTCCGAGGTCTTTGCCACCACAGACGCGTTTGATGCCCAGCACATGGTTTTGATTGACGAAAAGGCGTTCTCGCAATGTGATTTCTACACACTTGTGTATTGCCCAAGCGAACAACAGAAGTACTATCTTTCAGAAAAGAACTACAACGCATTATACAGCGCGGCGAATTATGTCATTATTCGGGGCGGAGCCGTCCCCTACAAGAATGACGGCGCGGTGGCTATTTTCAACAAGTCGGCACGGCTTCCCAGACTGACAAGGAACTTCCCCATAGTGACTGAAGAGAATCCCGTTATCAGGGAAATGATGAACCAAGTGAACACGGATTCGCTTGAAGCTACGGTACAGTTCATGCAGGATTACGGTAACCGGATGTGGAATTCGGACAATGCCTTTGCCTGTTCCGATTGGATTGCGGGCAGAATGGAGGCGATGGGCTTGGAAGTGGAACAACAGCCTTTTTATGCCAATACTTGGTTTGGGAGCGGGAATGCTGCACCGAATGTTATAGGCATTCAGCGCGGCACCAAGTATCCCGACACATACGTGGTTTGTGGCAGCCACTTCGACTCGTTCTCGTATTATGGATCTTGTCCTGGTGCCGACGACAATGCAACGGGCGTGGCCAGTGTGCTCGAAAGCGCAAGAATCCTCACACAGTATGAATTTGAGTATTCAATCATTTATTGCGCATTCGGATGCGAAGAAATGGGACTTTTCGGCAGCGAGGAATATGCCTCTCGTTGTCAAGAACAAGGGATGGAGATTTTGGGATATTTCAACAACGACATGAACGGTTATCTCTATGGCGACCAAATCCACATCGACTGTATCTATCCGAATTCTGTAGAGCCAATAGGCACCTATTACATGAATATAGGAAGCGTGTATTTCCCGCAACTTCCTATTCGCCATGTGAGTTTCAGTTCGGGCGACAGTGACCATACCTCGTTCAACAATAACGGCTACATGGGCATCTATCCTTTTGAAGATGTAGATAATTACAGTCCCTACATTCACACTGCCGAAGATTTGATAGGCAATAGCGTTAACAGTTTTGAAATGTCGAAGCAATATTGCCAGATGAATATCGGATGTCTCACCGAAATCGCAAACCCGGTTGATGAACCGCATTTCAGCTGCAATCCCGTCAGGAATTTCAACATCGAAACTCCATATGGGAAGGAATTGTCTTCGCTTTTGTTGACTTGGGAGGCTCCTGAGGAAGGCTCTTCCGACACGCTTACCCATTTTGTCATTTACCGTGACTCAGAGGCTTATTCCACTGTCGGGAAAGACGTATTTATGTTTGTCGATTCTATTACTGTCGGCGCACAAGCTGAGTATTTTGTCATGGCCGTTTATGGCGACAATTGCGAGGCTTCCTCTGACACGCTTGTCGGAGTTGGGATTACAGCTGTCGCACAAATGGAGGATGTCCAGATTTCCATCTTCCCGAACCCGGCAAAGAACCTATTCACCGTCGTGGCCCCCAACCTCAGGCAGGTTGCCATATTCAACATGACAGGCCAATTGGCGGGTGTGTTTGGAACAAATGACTCTGCGCCCTATCCCATTAATATTGAGGCCTATTCTCCGGGAATATACACCATCCTTCTGATGACCGAAAGGGGTGTTTTCAGGGAGAAGTTGGTTGTAGAATAAACATTTGCCAAAAAAAGAGCGCTTGCACTTGTTTGACAATGCAAGCGCTCTAACATTTAGTCATGATGTCAGACGAACGCAAGATACTAGACTTGGCTTACGAGGCCGGAACAATTTTGTTGGAGAACGGGGCGGAGATTTCCCGGGTTGAAGACACCATGTCGCGCATCGCCGGCCATTTCGGGATCGAAGATGAGAGTTTCTTTGTGCTGAGCAACGGGATCATTGCGACAGGGAAGGGCTATGCCCGTTCCCAATTCATCCCCATTAAAGGCGCCAGGCTCGACAAGGTAGTTGCCGTCAACCAACTTTCACGCGAGGTTGCTGAAGGCAAATGCGATCTTGAAATGTTGGAGCAACGGCTGAAGCAAATCCGAGAAATGAAGACAAAGCCGGCTTGGGAGCAGATTGCGGCTTCCGCATTGGGCTGCGCGGCTTTCTGTTTCATTTTCAATGGCAGCCTTGCCGACGGTCTTGCCTCGCTCATCGCGGGTGTTTTCCTGTGGGCATTCATTCTTCTGGCAAAC
>JBGYWU010000010.1:0-9006 GCA_041842265.1 Candidatus Limimorpha sp.
AGTTTGCTTTGATTTTTTTCAGGTCGGATTTGTCATAAAATTGTATTTTTGCGCCGCAATAAAAACGAAAAAATAATGTCACAAAGATTTCAATCCATTTTCTTTTTTCTTTCCGCACTACTGTTCGCGTTGCTTTTTTTCCTTCCGCTGTCAGAATATTTTGGGGAATTGGACATACTGCGTTTCAATGTCTTTGGTGTGGAATCTTTACTTCCATCTGGTACAGTGCCGTTTAAGACTGCTTTTAGCCTGCCCGTGCTTATCCTTACCATTACGGTGGTGCTGATAAGCTCTTATTTGGCCATTGGCCTTTTCCGTGCCGTGAAGCTGGATCAGTTTGTCAAACTGCACAAACTTGCCCGAATCAATATGGTGGCTATCGTGGCTTGGATTGCCGTTGTGTTTGGCTATTACATCCGTGTGATTGGCAATCCGATTGGAGCAGAACCGACCTTTAAGGTAGGTGCGTTTTTGCCTTTGGCTGCTCTGCTGCTGTCGATGGCTGCCGCCTCGGGACTGAAAAAGGATATAAATAAGGTGCGTTCCACCGACCGTATCCGATAATTGGGGAGTAGAATAGACAAACCGAAAAGCCGTCCCCATCGGGGACGGCTTTTCGGTTTTCAGACGGCCTCGTTCCGTTCAATTTGGAAAATCTCCATGTCCTTGAAGGTCTTTCCGTCGATGGCCATTCGGATAAAGGTGATTTGTTTGTGGATGCCTGATTTGCCTGCGGCACCTGGGTTGATATGAAGCAGTTTCAGCTTCTTGTCGTAAATTACTTTTAGGATATGCGAATGGCCGCAAATGTACAAGTTGGGCTTTTTTTCTTCCAAAATGGTTTTCACTTCAGGCATGTAATGGCCAGGATAGCCTCCGATGTGGGTCATGTAGACATCAACATCCTCGATGTGGAAAAACAAATCTTCGGGATATTGCAGGCGAACAACATGGTCGTCGATGTTGCCGTGCACTGCACGCAATGGCTTGAAGTGGGCCAAGGCCTCAGCCGTCTCGAGGCAGCCAATGTCACCCGCGTGCCACAACTCGTCAACGTCTTTGAAGAAATTGAAGAGCTGCGGCACGAGGGTACGATGTGTGTCAGATAATATGCCTATTTTTTTCACTTTAGGTTGATCATAAACCCGATGGCCAGCACTTCCTTGAACTGCACTTTTGATCCTTCAATCTTCAGGCCTTCAGTGTCGTAGAAGGGAATGTCGTAGTCATAAATGAGGTGCGTGGCAAGGTTGCAGTTGAGCCAGTCGTTGACTTTCAATACGAGCATGTTCTGCCAGTCAACATCGATACGCTCGGGGTGGTTGAGGTAGTTGGAGAAAAGCTCGAGTTTTGAATTGAAGTCAATGTTTTTGGCCAGCGGATATTGGAACTTGGCCACGGTGCGAGCGCCAAATTCGTAACGTATCTTCGGACTCTTGGCGTGTTGGGTGGTGTCGTTCACGTCTAAAGAGTTGACACCGAAAGCTCCGATGGATGCCAGATAATCGTCGTTGACAATGGTCATTCTGCCCGTGATGGGGGAGAAGTAGAGCGAGAAATGTGTGTTGGGTACCCATTCTATACCGATACCCAAGCTGATGTAGGCAGGGGCAAGGAACTTTGAGATATACTGAGTGGAGTCTTTTGTGTAGTCGAAGCCATTGGCGAACTGTGAACGGAAAGCCAGCTCGGTGCTGTAGTTGAGGTGCTCAGAGGCTTTGAGTCCCGCCATCGAAGTGAACTCAATTTTGTCGTCGGTCTTGATGGGCTTGCGATTGAAATCGTAAATGCTGTAGCCCAAAGCAGTGTTCAGGGTGTTGTCCCATTTGAAGTTGCCCTTCTTGTAACGAATCTCATAGTTGAAGAGACCCTGTCCGTTGATGGTGTTTTGTCCGCCAGCGGCCCAGTTGGTGTAGGAGCTTTGCCCGAAATTGAGACCGATGTTGCCCTTGTGGGTCCAGCCTTGAGGTTGCTCTTCTTGCGCTAATGTGGCGATGGCAAAACTGAATGCCAATGCCGAAAGTAATACTTTTTTCATCTTGTTGTAGTGTTATTGTTGATGATAATGTTTATGGTGTCTTATTAGCCAATTGTTTTCAGACAGAAAATTTGTTGTCAATAGCTGTTCCCGTCATAGAAATTGAGGTTGCCAATGCTGAAAGTGATGTCTTGCATGTTGGCGCTTCGAACATATTTGCCGTTTCTTTCGGCAGGAATCCAGATGGTTTCTTCAACCAGGCGGATGGCTTCGTTGTCGCAACCCCCTCCAACTGAGTTGAGGATGAAGATGTTCGAAATGCTCCCGTCGGTCTCCACGATGAAACTAAGTCGCACGGTTCCTTGAATCTCACGTTCTTTGGCTTCAGCGGGGAACTTTAGGTTTTTCGCGATGTGCTGATTCATGCTGCTCCCATCAGCAAAATAGGGTCTGGCCACTTCTTCCAGTTGCTTGTACTCATAGATAATATAAGAAGTGTCGGCTTCCAAAGATAGCGGTGCGGACAAGCGTTCGTGGCGATTCCAGTAACGTTTGTAGCTTTTGGCGTTGAAGTCAACTTCATAGTCCAAATCGTAGTCTGAGGGAAGGCCGCTGATGAGGGCGGGCTTCCAAAGGATGGTTTTCACCAAATGAAGTGCGACAGGTGTCGCCGCATCACTGAAAGTCGATTTCACGGAATAATGGGAAGCCGTACCCTGGGAGTCAACATGAAGACTGATCACCACTTTGCCGTTGTTGCCCTGCTGTAGGTCCACCTCAGGATAAACAAGGTTTTTCATGAAGTATTCCTTGACGATGCCTTCTCCGGCAACAGGCTTTGGTGCAACTATTTGGGCCTCCATCTCCAAAGCTGCTAGGAGTGCGGAAAACAGGATAATAGCTTTAATGGATTTCATGGATTCTGGTATTATTGTTGCAAAGATAGAAAATTTTCAGACAAAATGACTATTTTTGCGCAAATTTTCATTGCAATGGAAGACAATTACAAGAACAACATGGTGTTCGGTATCCATCCGGTACTCGAACTGACACGCTCTCAGAAAGAAATTGAAAAAGTGTATATCCAAGGCGGCACGCGCTCGCCGGAGATTTCCGAGATTGCGAACTTTTGTCGTGCCAACGGCGTTCCTGTTCAGTATGTACCCATTGAAAAGATGAACCGCCTGACCCGCAAGAACCACCAGGGCGTGGTGGCTTTCATTTGTCCCATCGAATACCAGAACATCGAAAAAGTCATCCCCATGGTGTATGAGGAGGGGCGAGACCCGTTTGTCCTCGTGCTTGACCGTGTCACCGATGTGCGCAACTTTGGCGCCATCGCCCGTACGGCATACGCAGCAGGCGTAGATGCCATTCTTGTGCCTTCCAAAGGATCGGCATTGATTAATGGCGATGCCATGAAAACCTCGGCAGGGGCCCTTTCCGCCATCAACGTTTGTCGTGCCGACAACCTGAAAGAAGCCTTGGACTTTCTAAAAGACAGCGGTTTGCGTTTGGTTGGCGTTACCGAAAAAGCAAGCGATCGACTTTGGAACGCCGACCTCACAGGTCCTTTGTGCTTTGTGATGGGCTCGGAAGAAGATGGCATCTCGCCTGCCTTTCAAAGCCGCCTCGACCAGCAACTGTTGATTCCCATGCCCGGAGACATCGGCTCGCTGAACGTGTCCGTGGCAACCGGAATTGTCTGCTTTGAAGTGGTGAGACAAAGAATGAAATAATGATTGGTGCTGTCGTAGGCAGAGACATGACTTGCCCTTTCTCTACCAGTGTCAGTCACGCTGAGAAAAATCCTGCTTCTGCCTGGTTTGCTACATTATTTTCAATGTAGTCAGCTATGCTGCCAATTCCCCATTTTCGCGAATGAATGAAATGGATAAGGGAAAGTGCCTGCCAGGCAACATCGATGCGTTTGCGTCGGCATAACACGTGACAGCACGCTTCAAACTACCGATAATGACAGAAAGACGACCTTTTTTGTGCGGGATTTCTTTCGTGGTTGCCTTATCGGTATTGGTAACCAATGTTTGGCATTCTTCTATTATGTTGTAGAGACGGTGCGCACACCGTCTCTACATGCGGGATCATGAATCATTTCAAATATTTATCCAACCAATGATAGAAGCGTCTCTGCCAAAGGATGCCGTTCTGTGGCTGCAACACCCAGTGGTTCTCATCGGGGAAGAAAAGGAACTCGGCGTCGATACCGCGCAGCACGGCGGCATTATATGCCTGCATGCCTTGGGTGAAGCAAATGCGGTAGTCGTTTTCGCCATGGATGATAAGGATAGGGGCAGTCCATTTGTCAACAAACAGATGAGGCGAGTTGGCGTAGGATTTTTGTGCCGTGGCGTTGTCCCTGTCCCAGAACGGACCGCCAAGGTCCCAATTGACGAACCACATTTCCTCGGTTTCAAGGTATTGCGCATCTAGGTTGAACATGCCGTCGTGGGCAATGAGTGCTTTGAAGCGTCCTTCATGGTGACCCGCCAACCAATATACGCTGAATCCGCCGAAGCTGGCGCCTACGGCACCCAAGCGGTTCTCGTCGATATAAGGTTCTTTTGCCAGCTCGTCGATGGCAACCAAATAGTCTTTCATGCACTGTCCGCCGTAGTCGCCGCTGATGGCTTCGTTCCATTCTTGGCCGAAACCGGGCAGACCGCGACGGTTGGGCGCCACCACAATATAGCCGTTGGCGGCCATCATCTGAAAGTTCCAGCGGTACGACCAGAACTGGCTCACCGTGCTTTGCGGACCGCCTTCGCAGTAGAGCAGGGCGGGGTATTGCTTGGTACTATCGAAATGCGGAGGATAAATGACCCAAGTGAGCATATCTTTTCCGTCGGTGGTTTTCACCCAGCGCTCTTCCACCTTGCCGGTCTCAAGTTGCGCAAAGATATTGTCGTTGACATGCGTAATCTGGACTGCTTCGCCTGTTGCAGGATCCACGGAGAAAAGCTCGGTAGGATGACTCATTGACTGACGGCCTGCAATGAGCTTGTCGCCATTGTAAGATACTGAAATATAATTGTGTACGCCTTCGGTGAGCTTACTGATTTCACCGTTTCCCACGTTCAAGGCATAGATTTGGTCGGTGGCGTGAAGATCACTGATGAAATAGAGCGTTTGCCCATCTCCGGACCAGTTCAGGCCAGTGCTGTTTTGGTCGAAGGCAGCGGAATAGTCTTTCTTTTCGCCCGTTTCCAGGTTCATGACGAAGAGGCGTTGCTTGTCGGCCTCGTATCCGTCGCGTTCCATGCTTTCCCATGCCATGTATTTGCCGTCGGGCGATATGACGGGGTTGAGGTCGTAACCCACCATGCCTTCAGTAAGGTTCTTGCATTCCTTTGAGGCAACGGTGTATTTGAAGATGTCGGAATTGGTGGAAAGCGCATAGTCTTTCCCAATTTTCTTGCGGCAGCAATACACGAAGCTCTTGCCGTCGGGCAGCCATTTGATTTGTTCCATGCCGCCAAAAGGACGGAGGGGCGATTCCCACCGTTCGCCTTCCATGGCATCGAAGGCCTCTCCCATGCTGCCGTCATTGTAGGAAGCTACAAAAATATGTCCGTAAGTGTCCACCCAATGGTCCCAATGGCGGTACATCAAATCGTTGTTGACACGCCCGGATGAGAGCGGCAGGTCGGGATAGATGTCGGCAACGGTCTCTTTCAGCTTCACTTCTTTGGTGAAGATGATTTGGGACATGTCGGGAGAGTATGAGAATCCAGTGATGCCGTCGCCGTCAATGTCTGACACTTGTCGGCGTTCCGTCCCGTCGGGATTGATTTCCCACAGTTGCATGGCACCGCTTTCCGCGCAAAGAAATCCGATTTTCTTGCCGTCGGGACGCCATTGCGGACTGTATTCGCTGGCATTTGCGGTAGAAAGCACCTTGTTGCCGCTGCCATCGGCATTCATGATGTAAAGTGTTGATCCGCTGCGGTTTTCTTCGACACTGTAATATGTTACATTGTAAACAATTTGCGACTTGTCGGGCGAAACGGAATACTCACCGATGCGCCCCATGCTCCACAGCACTTCAGGGGTCATCACATCCGACTGAAGGGTGAGTTCTTTGCCCACGATTTTGTCTTTACCTTCTGGCTCAACTTGGGGCTTTACTGGTTTTGGTGTGTTGCACGATACAATTGAACTGGTAATCATGGCTAACAGGAATAGTTTGTTTTTTCTCATATTGGTAGAAATTTGAATTTGGCCGTAAAATTAGGAAATATTATGGCTCCTTTTGAACAATGAGCAAATTAAACCAAACTTTTTGTTGCATATTGAATTGCCTTGTCTCAGCGGTGATGATGGAAACGAGATGGTTGGATGAACGTCCTGAATTATTGGATGGCATGGTGTAATGTGGAAGGGAATCCACTTCCGAAGGAACTTTTTCCATTATTCCTTTGAGAATTTGCAGAATTGCACTACTTTTGCAGCCAAATTCATAAATCATAATCTAAAGTATACCTATGTTAAGTCAAGATGTAAAGATTGGAAGTGCTATCCGTATGGATGGAAAGATTTATTTTTGTATTGATTTCCAGCATGTTAAGCCAGGAAAAGGCAATACCATCATGCGTATTAAACTGAAGGATGTGATAAGCGGCAATGTCCTCGAAAAGCGTTTTGATATCGGCGTGAAGCTTGAGGATGTCCGTGTTGAGCACCGTCCCTACCAGTTCCTATATAAGGAGGGTGAAGACTTTGTTTTCATGCACACCGAAACCTATGATCAGATACCGATTGCCGGCGACAATATCACAGGCGTGAAGTTCATGAAGGAAAATGATATTGTTGACGTGGTCGTCGACGCCAGCACCGAAACCATCCTTTTCGCCGAAATGCCCGTGAAGACCGTGCTTCAGGTAACCTATACCGAACCAGGCGAGAAAGGCAACACCGCTACCAACGCCTTGAAGGAGGCCACCGTTGAAACGGGAGCCGTGGTGCGTGTGCCGCTGTTCATCAACACTGACGACATGATCCGTGTCGATACCCGCACGGGCGAGTATTGCGAGCGTGTGAAGGCTTAGTCAAAAGCCTCGATAACGAAAGCGCGGTTGTCGTAATCGACTTCTGCGCTTTTTTTGTTTATTGTCATAATTCTGGCCTGAATATGAGATTCGGCACAACAAAGAAAAAAAGTGTATTTTTGCGCAATAATCAAAATTCCATTTATCGATGAAAATACAACAGACCACCCTAAGAGATATTGCAGATCTCATTGAAGCCAAATATGTTGGTCCTGCCAGCTTTCCAGTGACGGGTTTGAACGAAATCCATCGGGTGGAAGTGGGCGACATCACTTTTGTTGACCACCCGAAATACTATGCCAAGGCACTCAACTCGGCGGCTACTGTGGTGCTTATTAATAAGGAGGTGATTTGTCCTGAAGGCAAGGCCCTGCTGTTGCACCCCGACCCTTTTGATGCCTTTGTGCGGCTTATGCGGCATTTCAGGCCGTTTGAGCCACAATACCAGCCCATCAGCGATTCCGCCAGGATTGGGGAGGGTACGCTTGTCATGCCGGGGTCTTTTGTCGGACATCATACAGTCATAGGCAAGAACTGCGTTATCCATCCCAATGTGACCATCTATGACCATTGCGTAATCGGCGACAATGTCATCATTCACTCGGGCAGCGTTATCGGAGCTGACGGTTATTATTTCCAGCGCCGCAATGATGGCTACAAGAAGTTTGAGTCTTTCGGTCGTGTTGTCATAGGCGATGACGTGGAAATTGGAGCCTTGTGCAGTATTGATCGTGGTGTAACATCCGACACTACTATCGAGAGCGGTACCAAGTTCGATAACCACTGTCAGGTAGGCCATGACAGCTACATCGGGCACAATTGTCTCATCGGTGCTCAGGCAGCCATCGCCGGCGTGACTCGAATCGAGGATGATGTCATCCTTTGGGGGCGTGTCTGTATCAACAAGGACTTGGTTATTGGCACGGGTGCCGTGGTATTGGCCACTTCTGCCGTCGACAAGAACATTGAGCCTGGCAAGGCCGTTTTTGGTGTTCCTGCCCAAGAGGTCAAGAAGCAATGGCGTGAGCAGGCCGCATTGCGCCAGTTGCCGGAGTTTTTGAAGGAATACTATAAAACACGCCAACCGTAACTATTGCATGGATATTCTGTTCACTTGTCCATTGCATCAGGTCGCCCACCAACTTGGTAATTTCGGTTGAGTCGTCGATGTCATGCATCAAATCGCGGATGCCGTCAATGACCACCAATCCCACGGTAGGCGTGTAGTAAATGGCATAATAGATGATTTCTCTTCTTTGATTCGGATCTGCCATCGCTTTGAGGTGGTTGAGCTTCAAATGCTCAGGCTATCGGTCTATTAGCAGTCCTGCCAATAGTAGAATGCGTTGCATCACA
Organism: Candidatus Limimorpha sp.; assembly: GCA_041842265.1. Taxonomy (GTDB): domain Bacteria; phylum Bacteroidota; class Bacteroidia; order Bacteroidales; family F082; genus Limimorpha. Next base: position 8,401 of record JBGYWU010000010.1, read on the forward strand.
AGTTGGCAGTGATAGGGACTTTGCTCCGTGCCATAAAAGAGGATGTTGCGTTTGCTTTCAGGAAACGAAGCCCGATATTCCATCACCTGCCCATTGACAATGGCTGCTGCAACGTGGCACCCACATTGAAAGTTTTCTTTGCTTTCGCCTTGCCCGTTGACACACTAAAAATACCCAGCGTGCCGATGATGGTTTCACCACATATCGCTTTTCTTCCTTGGCGGTTGATGCCTTTGTTACTTCTCCACTTGTGGACATTTTGCCATGCTTTGCAAGGAAAAGCAACTCTTCACCGGTCATCTGCCATACTGGTTTGCCCAGCAATTCGTTTTTCGTCATAATCCGATTGTTTTGAAATGAAAAACTCACCCTTGCGCATAGGGCATTCTGTCAGTTCTGACGGTGCAAAAGAAGAGGGCTTTCGATGCTATTCCAAGAGGCAGGGATATAGCGGGAAGTATAGGAAAATGCAAGGAAATCTTGGATGCTTAGAAAGTGTAATATAGAATTCTCAAAGGAATAATGGAAAAAGTTCCTTCGGAAGTGGATTCCCTTCCACATTACACCATGCCATCCAATAATTCAGGACGTTCATCCAACCATCTC
>JBGYWU010000011.1:0-3762 GCA_041842265.1 Candidatus Limimorpha sp.
AACGCGAGATTGCGGCCAAGAAACGCACCATCAAGGCCGAAACCGAGACCATCCCATCCCGCATCGAGGAATGTCAAAGGATGATGCCCGAAAGCGAGAATTGGCATGAGCTGGAGGCCGAACTTGAAGGCAAGCAGAAACTCCTTGCCAAGGTTGAAGGCCAAATCAGCGACAAGGCCACGGCGTTCACCGAGGCCAACAACGAGAGGATGAAGAAGTCGAAGCGTGTCGGCGAGCTGAAGTCCGAGAGGATGGATTTGGAGTTCAAGATTAAGAACCAAGTCCAAGCCGACTACAACGACAAGAGAAACAAGCAGATTGCCCTTCAAAGGCAGGTGGCCAACGATGAAATGGACTTGCGTAACGAGGAAAAGATGTTGGCCGGTTACGAGGATGAGTTTGAACGCCTGAAAGCCAACAAAGAGACCCTTATCAAGGAATGGCGGGAAATCAACGCAAGGCAGCTCGTTTTTGATGACAACGCCTTTGTCTGCCCCACCTGCGGCTGTCAGTTTGAGATTGACTACATCGAACGCAAGCAGGGCGAAATGACGGAGAAATTCAACGCAAGGAAAGCCACTGACCTCGAAGCCAACAATCGCAAGGGTCAGGCCATGAAACAGCGTATGACGGAGGTTGAGGCATTAATTAGCGGGTCAAAAAAGATGAAGATTGGCCAGCTTGAGGAAAAGATTGCCAAGGAAAAGGCCAACGAACTTTACACCGCCACACTGACCGCCCCCGATGCCACCCCAGCGATTGAGGCCGATGCCGAGTACCGCCGCCTGACCTCCGAGATTGAGGGGTTGGAAAAGGAATTGGCCGTGCCTACGACCGCCCCCGACACGGCGGAGTTGTCGGACAAAAAGAGGCAGTTGGCCGTTGAGATTGACGAATTGAAGGGCAAACTTGCCAAGCGTGACACCATCAACCGCACCAACCAGCGAATCAGCGAATTGGAGACCCAGCTTCGCACCCAAAGCGATGAATTGAGCGGACTTGAAGGGATGGAGTTCACGATTGCCGCCTTCTCAAAGGCAAAGATTGAGGCCGTGGAAAGCCGTATCAACCACCTTTTCAGCATTGTGCGCTTCAAGATGTTTGAGACCCAAATCAACGGCGGCGAGGTCGAGACCTGCGAGGCCACCGTGGACGGTGTGCCATACTCCGACCTTAACAATGCCATGAAGATAAACGCTGGCCTTGACATCATCAACGCCATCTGTAAGTCGGAAGGCGTGACCGCCCCCATCTTCATCGACAATGCCGAAAGCATCAACTCATTGATGCCGACTGAATCCCAACTTATAAGACTTGTCGTCACGGAAGACGACACCCTGATAATTCAATAACCAATCAAATTGTTCAACAATGGAAAAAAACACACAATCCCAAGCGGTTGCCCAGCAGCAACCAAAACCAGTTGACCTACTCAAGTCGGTCATCAAGGCCGAGAGTGTCCAACAGCAGTTCCAAAACGCCCTTGGCAAGCACAAGGACGAATTCGTGGCCTCCCTGATAGACCTTTACACGGGCGACCCGCAACTCCAAAGGTGCAAGCCTCAGGCGGTGGTGGCCGAGGCATTGAGAGCCGCCACCATGCGCCTTGCCCTGAACAAGGCATTGGGCTTCGCCTACATCATCGTTTTCAACAACTCGGTCAAAGACCCCGCCACGGGTCAATGGATAAAGGTGCCGACCCCTACCTTCGTGCCTGGTTATAAGGGCTACATCCAACTTGCCATGAGGACGGGTCAGTACCGCACCATCAACGCCGATATGGTGTACGAGGGCGAACTTCGCAACGTGGATAAGCTGTCAGGCACCATCGCCTTTGACGGCGAAAAGAAGTCGGATAAGGTGGTTGGGTACTTCTGCTACTTTGAGCTGTTGAACGGCTTTTCCAAGGTGCTTTACATGAGCGTTGAGGATATGGCCAAGTACGCCCTTCGTTACAGCCAATCGTTCAAGGGCAAGGAAAAGCCGACCTTTGAGGCTTTGGTGAAGCAGGCGCAATCGGGTCAGGTGTCGAGCGAAGTCGGCTGGAAGGGCAATTTCAACGACATGGCCTTGAAGACCGTAATACGCCGCCTGTTGTCGAAGTATGGATACCTTTCAATAGAAATGATGAATGTTATTGCCAAGGATGACGACGAGGCCATGAGCGACCGAAACGGCCTGATTTCCGAGAACGCAAACGTGGAGGTGCTTCCAGAAGACAATGCGACCTACGAGGAAGTTGACCAGTCAACTGTAGAAATAAAGGAAAACGACTCCAAAACCTCAGATGGCGGATGGGGAAAACAACCCGATTGGGCGTAACGATGGAGGGACTTGGGATGAGGATGACGTGCTTGGGGTCGGGCTCAACGGGCAATTGCTACCTTTTTGAGGCCACTGACGGGGTTTTGATGGTTGAGGCGGGCATTCGCTTCGTTGAGGTGAAAAAAGCCCTCAGATTCAAGATTTCGGGCATTGTTGGCTGTTTGGTGACCCATGGGCATAAAGACCATTCCAAGTCCATTAAAGATGTCATCGGATGCGGAATCAGGGTGATGGCCTTGGATGAGGTATTCCAATCACAAGGCATCGCCAATGGGGCATTCTGCAAGTCGATTGAGCCGATGCACGGCTACAAGGTGGGCGGGTTCAAGGTGTTCGCCTTCCCCGTGGCCCACGATGTGCCGTGTGTCGGCTTTGTGATTGAGCATGAGGAAATGGGCAAGCTGCTGTTCGTGACCGACACGATGATGCTGGAGTACCGCGTCAACAGCCTAAACCATATCATGCTGGAGGCCAACTACGCCGATGACATCCTTCAGTACAACATTGAGAACGGCATCGTACCCTTTTCGATGCGCGACCGCCTACTTCACTCACACATGGAGCTTGAGACGGCAAAGGGCATTGTCGCGGCCAATGACATGGCCCACGTGAATGAGGTGATATTGATGCACCTTTCAGGAAACAACAGCGATGTCGGCCGCTTTGCGCGGGAGATTAGTGGTGTGTCGGGAAAGCCGACATACATAGCCACTGCCGGAACGACATTCGACCTTTCAAAGACCCCATTTTGACATGAGAAACGTACCTAACGATATGGTAACAACCCTGCTTCGCTGCCTCCCAGTCATCCTTGACAACGTGGATGTGAGCAAAGGCAGCACGAAGATGGCAAATGCAATGAGACTGACCAAAAAAAATATTACCAAACTTCAAAAGATTGAACAAGATGGAAAACAACAACAAAGAACTGACAATCAGTGCGCCAAAAACCATCATGGAGATGGTGAAAACCTTTGAGGATGCTTGCCAAATATTAGGCGAATACCATTCCCTTGTAGCCCACTATAAAGAAATTGCCGATAGGCTTGAGGGTTACGATGGCAAGGAATTATTGGATTTGTACGCCTTCCTCAAACTCCGTATCATCGCCGCCGCCCTCAATGAGGGTTGGACACCCAAGTTTGACCGCGAGGAAATCCGCTGGTACCCACACTTCTACATCCTTACCAAAGAGGGATATGACCGCCTCGATGAGGATGAGAAAAAAGAATGCCGTGTTGTCGGTCGTGCGGTTAGCGACGCCGGCGTGGGCGTCGGTTTCTTTTTTTCGGCTGCGAGCTTTGCGTGGTCGGCCTCGGGTAAGGATTACGGTTACCGTCTTTCATTCAGGACGGATGAGTTGGCGGAGTATTGTGGAAAGCAGTTCATTGACCTTTGGATTGAGTACCTTATTGGGTGATGGCTGGCTGGATAAAG
>JBGYWU010000012.1:0-17342 GCA_041842265.1 Candidatus Limimorpha sp.
AAGATAATAATAGGCACGAAGCTGAGCACGCTGCCCACGCCGCCGAAGATGCCGTCGACTACGAGCGATTGCACAGCAGGACTGACATTCCAGTTGCCCAAGGCGGTTCCACATATCTCGGCGAGCCACGAAATGCCTTGGTCGAGCCAGTCCTGTAAGGGCGCACCGAGGGCATCGATGCTGATCCAGATGATGCCCATCATCACGAGAATGAAAATGGGGATGGCAGTCCACTTGCCGGTCAAAATCCTGTCGATACGTCGGCTGCGGCCGTATTCCTTGCTTTCCTCGGGTTTCACCACGGTTTTGTCACACAACCTTTTGATGAAGGCGAAACGCATCTCTGCCATGGCCGCGGCACGGTCTAAACCGCGCTCTTCTTCCATTTGCACGATGAGATGCTCCAAGGTCTCTTTCTCGTTCTGGGAGAGTCGCAGGGCTCCCATGACGATGGCATCGCCTTCCACCAGCTTGGAAGCGGCAAAACGCAAGGGGATGTCGGCACGCAAGGCGTGGTCTTCGATGAGGTGCATGATACTGTGAAGGCAACGGTGCACGGCGCCACCGTGGTCGTTTTTGTCGCAGAAGTCTTGACGGACGGGCACTTCTTGGTATTTTGCCACGTGAACGGCGTGGTCGACAAGCTCGTTGATGCCTTCGTTCTTTGCCGCCGAGATGGGCACCACAGGCAAGCCGAGGATTTGTTCCATCTCGTTGACAAGGATGCTGCCGCCGTTATTGCGCACTTCGTCCATCATGTTGAGGGCCAATACCATGGGTCGTCCAAGTTCCATGAGTTGCATGGTGAGGTAGAGGTTGCGTTCGATGTTGTTGGCGTCCACAATGTTGATGATGGCCTCGGGTTTGTCTTTCATGATGAACTCGCGCGAGACGATTTCCTCGGAGGTGTAGGGCGAGAGGGAGTAGATACCTGGCAAGTCGGTGACGGAGGTGTCGGGGTGTCCTTTGATGGCGCCCTCTTTGCGGTCGACGGTAACACCGGGGAAGTTGCCCACATGTTGGTTGGCGCCCGTCAGTTGATTGAAGAGGGTGGTCTTGCCGCAGTTCTGTTGTCCTGCGAGAGCGAAGTTCAACCTGGTGCCCTTGGGCAGGGGGCGTGCGTGCGCCTTGTCGTGGTAGATGCCTTCTTCTCCCAAGCCTGGGTGGGCGTTGTGGTCGGGGAGGGAGGTGATATAGAGCCGGTCGAGGTTGGTGTCTTTGTCTTGCTCGTCGATTTGGGAACCGTCGCAGGGCTCGGCCACGATGAGGGCGGCATCGGCTTTCCTGAGTGTCAGGGCATAGCCGTGCACCATGATTTCCATAGGGTCGCCCAAAGGCGCATATTTCACCAGTTTGATTTGGGCATCGGGGATGAGACCCATGTCCAAGAAATGCTGCCGGCGTTTGCCCTGACCGTCAACGGTTTTGATGCGTGCAGATTGCCCGATTTCAAGCTTGTCGAGTGTGGTCATTCGAATGGTTTTTATTGAATATGCAAAAATACAAAGACAATTCGAATCTCTACATCCTTATTTATGATACTTTTTTTTAAAAAAATCCTTATTTTTGAGGATGGGAATGGGTTTTGTATTATTTTTGCAGCATCGTGGAGCGTTTCGACAGGTTCAACGCCCCTCAAGTTCGTAACAGCTTATGGCCCAAGAGCCTGTCCAAGAGCCGGAATAAAAACCAATTATCATGAAAAAAGTGTTGATTATCACTTTGTTCGCACTTATGACCCTGCCGATGATGGTGCAGTTGGGCGACAAAAAGCCTGGCATCAACAAGGAAAACTGCACCTACACCAACAAGGACGGCAAGACTTTCAATCTTTACGGCAAGGTTCAAATCGTGAAAAGCTTTCCCGATATCAAGGTTCAAATCGTGGACTCATTCGAAGATTTGGATGTGAAGCTCGTTGACGCATTCCCCGACCAGTGCGGGAAAGTGAAGCTTGTCGAGTCTTTCCCCGATGTGAAAGTGCAGATCGTCAACAGCTTCCCCGATATTAAGGTGAAGATAGTTGACTCTTTCCCTGGGGTGAAGAAATAGCTTCGCCCCGCGTGATGTAGCGCACTGAGACTTCAAGTTTTTCTTTGCCTTCGGACAGGGCCTCACAAGTGAATGAGATGTCGGATAATCCTTCCTCAAGGAAAGAAACGCCCTGGGGAAGGATTTCTTTTATCTTGTTGTAGTTCTTGTCGCAAACGTATGCTGTTTTGTCAAAGTCGTACACGAGGAGTTGTCCTGCCCTGAGGGTACAGGGGAAATGGAGGATGCCGTTGGGCGTGCACAAATCGATTTCGCTGATGCAGCCTTTGCCTTCCACAGCGATATGGAGGGCGAAACGGCCAGGGTAGGGGTTGTTCCATTGCCAACTGTCGTCTTTTAAATCGCAGAAGTATCGCTTCGAAATGTGCTGAGGATATATGAGAAAGGTCGAGTCATCGCCTTTTTCGATGTGCCAGTTGCCGTAAGGGTCTTTGAAGGCTTCTTTTTGGGTGTCGCTGAAAGATCCTGACAGGCGTAGTGTCTCCCAAATGTTAATAGTGTTGAGCATTGTGTCGGCGAGGCCGTGCCTGCGCATGGCTTCCACGCTGAAATCGAGGCCAAAGCCGGCATCGAAGGCGGCGGCTTTGGAGAGGAACCACTCTAATTCTTCTAACGTGGTGGCTCTTCTTATCTTGTCGGCAAGATGGATTTGGAAGTTGCCAATCATCCACGGCATCTGTTGCCTGCCATAGAAATCCTGCTTTTCGGTCAGTGTTTCCACGGTTTTGGTGCGCATTGGTTCGCTCCAAAGTTGGTTCTCGTTGACACGGCTGAGGTAGGGCCGTGAAGTTGGGGTGAGCAGGTCGCCTTGCAAGAGTTTGTCGGGATTGTATTTGTGTATCGTGTCGAGAAAACGAGCGATGGCTTGGTCGCCTTCGTCATTGTAGGCGTAGCTTTTCAAATCGTTGAAAATCAGTATAGCATAATCTGTCTTTGCCAGCTTTTGGGCTACGGACAGAGCCATTTGGTCTTGCAGCTCAAGGTCGGGGAGGAGGGTGCGCTCAGGCGTGTCCCAAAGCTTGTGGACGATGGCTTTCCCCGGATGTGCCGACCTCTTCGTTCCAAACGCGCCTCTAACGCAGTGATAGAACAGTTGGATGTCGCCTGATTTCTCTGTTGTCCGATAAGTAATGAGCTCATTTCCGATTTGCAGCACATTGATGTGGGCAGGCCAGTCGAAAAGATCGGAATGGTAAACGGCAAACTCGGTCTGGCTGTCGTCTATGGGAAGTTGCAGATACGAGATACCTTGTTTCAACAGGTTTTCCGAAGGTTTTGGGGTAACGAGTTTGCTGTTGGTCGGGATACGGTTGGCCAGCACCGAGAGACTCAAATCCAAACCGGCCTGACGGCATTTCTCTTTCAGAAAGGCGGTGTCTTTTGGGTTGCTGTCCGCTATCAGATAGGACTTTGTGCTTCTTGACACGAGTGCCTCTTGCCCGAAGCAAAACATTCTGCACAACAAGAGAAAAGCAATGGTTAAAATCTTCTTCATCAGTCGATTCCTCTCAGGTCTTTGTAAAGTTGTACAGCATAAAGGTCGGTCATGTTGGAGATGAAGTCGATGACGGATTGCAGCTTGGTGTAGGTGTCGTCAGTTTCCACTTTGAACTGTTCTGGGATAAGCGAGAGCAGCTTTTTGTTGTAAGGAGTGTGGGGACTCAGTACAGCATTGGTGAAGTCTTCCAACAGTGTGCCGACCACATTGAAACCGGTCAGCTCTATTTTCACCACGGAGGGATGACGGTAAATGTGCTTCACCGACTCGTCGCGGCAAACTTCCAATGCTTTTTTCTCAAACTCGGGCAAGTGGGCAATCAAGCTTTTCTCGAAACGGCCTTCCATGATGGCTTCGTAATGCTTCACGAAAATGTCACTGGCTTGGTTGACGAGCTTATTAATTAGGGTGGCCCTCAAGAAAGCCATCCGTTCGTTGACGTCGGTCACATCGCGGTAGACCTCTTCTTTGTGCTTGAACACGCCTTTGTCTTTGGGGTGTTCGGGGTTGAAGAACGAAAGAAAACATTGTTCGATGGTCTGGGTGCTGATGATACCGCGTTTGTGGGCGTCTTCCATGTCCAAGACCAGGTAGCAGATGTCGTCGGAGGCTTCCATCATATAGGAAAGGGGATGTCGGGCGTAGACAAGGTGTTCGGTGTCCAAACGTGGGATACCGCATTCTTTGGCCACTTCCTCGAATGCGGGGATTTCAGAATAGAAGACGTTATACTTCTTGCGGTTGCCTTTGTTGTAGGAGGGGTAGGGATACTTCAAGAGGGTGGCTAAGGTGGCGGAGGTGAGCGAGAAGCCGCCGGCGCGACGACCCGTGAATTGGTGTGTCAGCTGGCGGAAAGCGTTGGCGTTACCCTCAAAGGCGGTGAGGTCGCTCCACTGTTCGGGTCGCATTTGGCTTTGCAGTTCCTTGCCTTTGCCGTCATTGAAGAAGCTGCTGATGGTGTCTTCGCCGGAGTGGCCGAAGGGCGGGTTGCCCAAGTCGTGGGCCAAGCATGCTGCGGCCACGATGGTCTCGATGTCGGACTGCCGCTCTTTCAGCTCGGGGTGTTTCTTGGCCAGCTGTTCTATGGTGCGGCAGGCGATGGAGCGACCTACACTTGCCACTTCGAGGCTGTGGGTCAGGCGGTTGTGTACCATCTGGGCGCCAGGTAGAGGAAACACTTGGGTTTTGTTTTCCAAGCGGCGGAAGGGACTGCTGAAGATGATACGGTCATAGTCGCGTTGGAATGAGCTGCGAATGTCGGTGCTTTTGTGCGGCTGCGCATAGCGTTGGTTGGAAAGGAGGTCGTTCCAGTTCATGAGCGCATGATTTTGGGCGCAAATTTACGGAAAATCATCAGAAGTTCCGTACACAAAGTGATATTTCCCTACTTTTGCGCCCATATTCAAAGCATTTACGCAATGTGGGTAGTCTTATCTTTGGTTTCCGCCGTACTCTTGGGCTTCTACGACATTTTCAAGAAGCGGTCGGTAGTCGGCAATGCCATCATCCCCGTATTGTTATGCAGCACAATGGCCAGCGGTCTCATGTTTTTGCCTTTTGTCTTGCTGTCGCATTTCAAACCCTATATTTTTGAAGGTGTTTTCATGCAGAAGCTCTTCATCGAACCGCTGACATTGCAGCAGCACCTTTTTATTTTGGGCAAGACGTTCATCGTTCTCTGCTCATGGATGTTCAGCTACTCGGCCATGAAGTACCTGCCCATCACCGTTGTGGGTCCCGTCAACCAGCTGAGGCCGGCCATATCGGTCGTCTTGCTGTTCATGATCTTCCAAGAGAAGCTGTCATGGTTGCAGTGGGTCGGTTTGGTGCTGGCCATCGTGTCGTTCTATCTGATGAACCGCTCAGGCAAGCTGGAAGGCATCCAATTCAAGTCAAACAAGTGGGTGCTTATGCTTTTGGCCTCGGCGGTGCTTGTCGCCCTGAGCGGTGTCTATGACAAGTTTCTGCTCAGCTATATCGGCAAGCCTATGTCGCCCTCCACCATCCAGGCATGGTACACCATTTACGATTTCATCATGATGGCGGTGCTTTTTTTCATCGTCTGGCTGCCCAAGCGCAAAAGCCAACCCTTTGAGTGGCGCTGGGGCATTGTGGCGATGGCGGTGTTTGTTACCGTGGCCGATGTGATTTATCTTACGGGCTTGAAGCAGGATGCCGCCGTGGTGGTGCTCATCCCGCTCATCCTTTATGGCGTTCGCCTCGTCGTGTCGTTCGTTTACGGCATTTTCGGATTCAAGGAGATGAACATCCGCAGCAAGATTATTCCCCTGCTCATGGTATTGGCGGCCTTGGTGTGCCTCTGCCTTTAATCAGCTTGGAGTGTGGAATATGTTTCCGCAGTATTATTTTTTATGCTTGATTTCTACGGAATGAACACATTTTGAAAAGCTTCATACATTTTTTGCCTAAAAATTGAATAGGGGAACACAAAAAAAACTAATTTTGTGCATTTCTAACAATAAAACATATTGGAAATGGAAATCAAAAGAGTTTTCGACCTTCTCGACAATTATGTGGAGAAGTATCCCAATCAAGATGTTGCTTTGGCTGGCAAAAAGAATGGACAATGGGTGAACTACAGTGCCCAATCCTACAAGGAACACGCCGACACACTGAGCTGCGCGCTCATCGAGTTGGGTATTGAGAAAGACGACAAGGTGGCCATAATCCTTACCAACCGCCCTGAATGGAATATGCTTGACATGGCCATTAGCCAGATTGGAGGAGTAACCGTGCCCATCTATCCCACCAGCAGCGAAGACGACTACCGCTATATCCTTCACGATTGCGATGCCAAGATAGCCATCATCGACGGCCTCTCGGTGGAGAACAAAATTACCAACATCCTTGCTGACGCGCCCAACGTGAAACTGGTTTATACCATGTTAGAACGCGAGAAATACCCCTATTTCGACCAGTTGCTGCAATTGGGAAAGGACCATCCCCGTATGGACGAACTCCAAGCCCGTAAGGATGCCGTTGACGGGATGGAATGCGCCACCATCATCTACACTTCGGGTACTACTGGCACGCCCAAGGGGGTGATGCTCTCGCACCACAACCTGATGAACCAGTTCAAGAATTTCCACTACACCATCAGCGACAGTTCCAATAAAGCCTTCAGCTTCCTGCCCGTGTGCCATGCCTACGAGCGCGCGCTGAACTATTGTTACCAATATCGCGGCATGTCGGTTTACTACGCCGAGAATTTGGGCACCATAGCCTCCGACATGCGCGACATCCATCCCACGATGATGTGCGCGGTGCCCCGTGTGCTCGAACGTTTCTATGAGGCCATCTATCAGTCGGGCAAGAAGCAAAGAGGCTTCAAGCGTGCCGTTTTCTTTTGGGCACTGCATCTGGGCGAACGCTACAAGATTGACACCGTGAGCCGCAATTGGTTCTACGACAGGAAGCTGGGCATCGCCGACAAATTGGTCTATTCCAAAATCAGGGCTAACATCGGAGCTGAGAATTTCGACATCATCGTTTCGGGTGCCGCTGCCATCTCGCAAAAAATCGCAGGTTTCTTCTCCGCCATCAAAATGCCGGTGTTCGAAGGCTATGGCCTCACCGAGACCTCGCCCGTCATCGCCGTCAGCAACCGCAATCCTCACGGCCGCGAAGTGGGCTATGTGGGGCAGCCCCTGCCCGGCACCGAAGTGAAGATTGCCGAAAACGGCGAGATTTGCTGCCGTGGCCACAATGTGATGATGGGCTACTACAAACAACCCGAACTCACCAAAGAAGTCATCGACGAAGAAGGTTGGCTCCACACGGGCGACATGGGTGAATTCGACCGCTATAACCGTCTGAGAATCACGGGCCGTATCAAGAGCCTCTTCAAGACCTCGGGCGGCAAGTACATCAACCCCGACATGATTGAAGCTAATTTCTGCGCCTCCAAGTTGATTGAACAGATTGTGGTGGTGGGCGAGAACCAGAAGTTCGCCGGCGCGCTCATTGTCCCGAGTTTCACTGACTTGAAAACTTGGTGCGACGAGGAAAACATTGCCTATACGACCAACGAGGAGATGATTCGGCGCCCCGAGGTGCTGAAACGCTTCGCCAGCGAGGTCAACGAGCTGAACAGGAGCTTGGGCGAAACCGAGAAGGTTAAAAAGTATGTGCTGCTTGCCGACGAATGGAGTATTGGCAACGGCCTGCTGACACCCACGCTCAAAATCAAGCGCAAGGTCATTACCGCCAAGTATCAGGACGTCATTGAGAAGATGTTTGCTTGACAATTGCAAAAAGAGCCGCAAACGCGGCTCTTTTTGCTATTCCAGATAGGTGTATCCATACAATCCCGACCGATAGTTGGACAGGAATTCCTTTCCCTCCTCAACGGAGATCTTGCCTTCCTTGACACATTTGGTAACCCAAGTCTCCACCGTGCGGACGAGTTTCTTTGGATTGTACTGCACGTATTCCAACACGTCAGCTACGGTCTCGCCGTCAATCACTTGGTCGATATAGTAGCCCTTCTCATCAACCGAGACGTGCACCGCGTTGGTGTCGCCAAACAGGTTGTGCAAGTCGCCCAGAATCTCTTGATAGGCACCCACAAGGAAGACCCCAATATAATAATGCTCCTTGTCGGTGAAGCTGTGCAGCGGGATGGTGTGTTGTGTGGATTTGGCCACAAAGTTGGTGATTTTGCCGTCGCTGTCGCAGGTGATGTCTTGCAGGGTGGCCAAATGGGTCGGACTCTCGTCAAGCCTGTGGATGGGAATGATGGGGAAGCGTTGGTCGATGGCCCAAAGGTCAGGCAACGATTGGAACAGTGAGAAGTTGCAGAAGTATTTGTCGGCCAGCAGTTTGGGCAACGAGGTGAAGTCCTCTGGAACACGCTTCAGACTATTGGCGATGTGGTTCACCTCGCGCGCGATGCTCCAGAAGAGCCGCTCGACTTTGGCGCGTGACTTGAGATCTAAAAGGCCGAGGCTGAACAAGTTGAGGGCTTCCTCGCGGATTTCCTGCGCGTCGTGCCATATTTCCAAGGAAGAATTTTTGGTAAGCTCGTCCCACGAATTGTAGAGTTCCTTGATGAGCTCGTGGTCGTCTTCTCCTGGCTCTTCGTTGTCGTCCCACTCGGGCAATGAGGTCTTCTCCAACACCTCGAAAATGAGCACGGAATGGTGTGCTGTCAAGGCACGGCCCGACTCGCAGATGACATTGGGATGGGGCAGCTCGTTCTTGTCGCAAGCGTCCACGATGGTGTATATGGCGTTGTTGGCGTATTCTTGGATGCTGTAGTTGACCGAGCTGGCGCTACTCGAACGTGTGCCGTCGTAGTCAACTCCGAGGCCTCCGCCCATATCTACATATTCGATGTGGTAACCCATCTTGTAGAGTTGCACATAGAATTGCGCCGCCTCCCTTAAGGCCACATTGATTTTTTTGATCATGCTGACCTGGCTGCCGATGTGGTAGTGAACCAGTTTCAGGCAGTCTTTCATGCCGTGTCCCTCAAGGAAATCGAGCGCTTCGAGCAATTCGGAAGGGGTAAGGCCGAACTTGCTGCCGTCGCCGCCCGATTCCTCCCATTTGCCGGCGCCGGAACTGGCCAATTTGATGCGGACGCCCAAGTTGGGCGTAACCTTCAGGCGGCGGGCAATCTTTGCCATGATTTTCAACTCGTTGAGTTTCTCTATGACAATGATGATTTTGCGCCCCATCTTCTGGGCAAGCAAGGCGAGTTCGATAAACTCCTCGTCCTTGTAGCCGTTGCAAACAATCATGGAGTCGGAGTCGGTGCCAAGGGCGATAATGGCATGGAGCTCGGGCTTGGAGCCGGCTTCCAAGCCAATGTTGCACTTCTTGCCGTGGCTCACGATTTCTTCTACCACGGGGCGCATCTGGTTCACCTTGATGGGCATCACCACAAAGTTCTGCCCATGGAACTCGTATTCCTTGGCGGCCTCCTTAAAACAAGAGTCAATCTTGTTGATACGGTCGTCGAGAATGTCGGGAAAACGCAATAGCATGGGAGCTGATACGTCTCTAAGTGACAGTTCGTCAACAAGCTCTGGTAGGTCGACCGAGGCACATTCTTCTTTTGGAGTTACAGTCATGTGTCCTTTTTCGTTGATGGAAAAATAATTGCCTCCCCAGCCTTTCACGTTGTAAAGGTCCTCGGAGTCCTCAATGCGCCATTTTCTCATTTCGTTCCATTTTTTATTGGCTGCAAAACTAATAAAAATATCGGTTGGAGAAGAAAACCGACACAAAAACGCCCATGTTTTTGATTTTCAAAACAAATGAAGGTGCCAGGGCGTGGAATATTTGATAATTCGTTTCCTATATTGAAATCATCATATCTCTTGTTGTTTTCGGGTATGCAGTTTTAAAAATTATGTCTATCTTTGTTGCAAATTGATGTCTATGAAACTAGTTATCGACAGCGGTTCCACCAAAATGGAATGGATTCTCCTCGACGGGAAACATGTCTGCATGCGGTTTTTCACCGATGGCTTCAATCCGAATTATTCTAGCATCCCGTTGCTTGAAAACATGGTTTCTCGGGTTGTGGGGCAATCCATTCTTTCTGAAAAAAAAGCAATCCGAAACGTCCGTTATTACGGCACGGGCTGCGGATTGGAACAAAACAGGGAATTGATAAAAAAGGTGTTTGAGAATCATTTCCCTGAGGCCGAGGTGCATATTACCCATGACTTGATGGCGGCATGCCACGCAGTGCTGGGTCATGATAAAGGTATTGCGTGCATTCTTGGAACAGGCTCAAATTCATGTGTTTACGATGGAAAGGATATTGTTGAAAAAGCGGTCTCTCTCGGATATCTCATCGGAGACGAGGGCAGCGGAATGCACATTGGGAAGGAAGTGGTGAAGGCTTATTATTATGGTCTCATGCCGGAGGAGTTGAGGTGTAAATTCAATGAGTCCTACCATTTGGAGTTGGATAGTTTCATTCAGAAATTGTATCGCAACGGGCAGCCTTCCAAATTCCTGGCTTCCTTTGCCGAGTTTGCAGGCGCACACCAAAACGAGCCTTTCATGCGCGATTTGGTGAAATGCTGTTTCAAGGCATTTATCGAGGCTTTTATCCTTTGTTATAAGGATTATTCGTCATTGAAGATAGGGTTTTTAGGCTCCGTAGCATTTCATTTTCAGGCAATATTGAAGGAAAGCCTCCGCGAATACGGCATCACAATGGTCGAGTTGGCGGCCAGTCCTTCCGAGGGCCTGGTGAATTATTATTGCGAATAAATTTTTTTGTTCCGGCAGTTTTGCAATCATCGGCGCGCATACTTTCGTAACGCATAAACAAAGTATTTTCAATAAATAGGGTTGCAGTTCGACCAATGAGAAGGTGAATTACATCCTGCTGAACGGTTTGATTTATTGGGAACTTGGATGACAAAAAAAATGTTTCATTTTTTTTGTTGAAAAACTGTTGAAAAATATTAATAGTAAAAATAAGTAACATTACTTATTGTGCTCTGGTTTTTTCCTGAGTATTTTTGCAAAGTCATATAGTTATTGGAAAGAGACAAGAGTATCGACTATGAACAAGAAAACAATTATCGCAATTTTTGAGGACCTTCTGAGGATTGCCAGGAACTACGCCATCAGCAATGGCAATGATGCCATTTATCCTTGCCATCTCTTCAAGGCCTTGCTTCACAAAGACTTGGGTATGGTTCCTTTTCTTGAAGGCAACTTGGACAAGGACTATTATTATTTGCTGGAGTGGGCCGATTGTGAAATTGGTATGACTCCAAAAGCTTCGCGTCCGAAAAGCGACCTTGACCTGAGCGAAGAATCAAAGGCCGTTTTTGACACCGCAGACGAATATCGCACCAAGTTTGGGTTTGAAACGGTCGACAACTACTGCCTTCTGGCAGCATTGGTTACTCCAGGAGTAGGCTTCAACTTCAACCAGATGAAGAACCTGCCCCTGACCGCCAAAGAAGTGGTTGACGCGCTGAACCTTAAGCCGGCTGTTGGAGAAGGTAAGGCGGCACCGTCTACGGTACTGTCGGCCAATACCAAGAAGACCCTCGGCAAGTATTGCATCAACAAAAACGAACTTGTAGCGGGCGGAAAGACGAATCCTGTGGTGGGATTCGAGCGCGAAATTGCCTCTTTCTTTGAAATCCTCGGTCGTAAGACCAAGTCCAATCTTTTGATTGTCGGTGAGCCGGGTGTGGGCAAGACCGCCCTCATCAACGGTTTCGTCGCCCGGCTGCTCAGCGGCAACGTGCCGAGTTTTCTGTTAGGGTCTAACATTTATGAACTCGACTTGGCAGCCTTGGCTTCCGGCGCGGTCAACAACATGGAGACCGAAGACCGCTTCAAGAGTGTTGTCGGCGAACTGAAAGCCATGGGCAATGCCATCCTCGTCATCGAAGGTTTGGACAAGTTGATGGAAAAGACAGGTACTCTGCACGGCACCGGCGACCTGCTGAAACAGGAACTTAACCGGGGCGACCTGCTCTTGGTTTGTACCGCCACCGTCGATGGCTTCACCAAGAACATCGAAACCGACAAGGCATTGGTTCGCAAGTTTGAGAAGATTCACATTGACGAACCCGACATGGATACCTGTTTTCGCATCATGGAAGGTGCCGTCAACACCTTTGAGAAATACCATAACCTCACCGTCAAGGACGATGTCATTACCGAAGCCATACGCCTCGCCAAACGCTACATGACCGAAAAAGCCATGCCCGACTCGGTGTTTGACCTTGTCGACCGTACCATGGCCCTCATCAAGACCATGAACGACGTGACTGACAATGACATCGCACATGTTGAGGGCAAACTCAACCGGCTCAAAGAGAATCCTGAGCATTTCGAAGACAAGAAACTAATGGTGGAGCTCAACTGGCTGCACAATGAATTAATGAATAAGGTGAGCGTACTGCTCATTGCGCAACTGGAAGACGACACCGACTTCCTGAAAATAGCTTCCAAGGAAGAACGTATTGAATACCTTGAAACTGTCATAGCCAGACTAAAAACCCTCGCCGCCAAGAAACGTAACGAGGTGCTGGCCTCCGACCTCTTTGCAGTGGTGGCCAAGCAGACAGGCATTCCCTTGGGCAAAGTACAGTCGAAGGAGAGAGAAAAACTAGTCAACGCGGAGGACATCCTTAAACGCCGTGTCGTTGGGCAGGACCATGCCATCAGAACCATCCTAGAGTCCATCTACGAATCGCGTTCGGGACTCAACAAAAAGGGGCAGCCAATGGGCTCCTTCTTCTTCCTCGGACCCACCGGAACGGGAAAGACCGAACTCTCCAAAGCCTTGGCCGAATTTCTTTTTCAGGACGAGTCGTCGCTCATCCGCTTAGACATGTCGGAGTTCAAGGAAGAGCACTCGGTGGCCCTGCTGTATGGAGCGCCTCCCGGCTATGTCGGTTATGAGGAAGGCGGTCTGCTGGTCAACAAGATCCGTCAAAAACCCTATTCGGTGGTATTGTTCGATGAGATTGAGAAAGCGCACAAGTCGGTGTTCGACCTGTTTCTACAGATTTTGGACGAAGGCAAACTGCACGACCGACTGGGCCGCGTAGGTGATTTTTCCAATGCCTTGATCCTGTTCACCTCCAACATCGGCAGCAAGTTTATCGTCGACTCGTTCGAAAAAGGCCTTGTTCCGAAGAACAACGAGCTTTTGACCATCATGCAGGACTACTTTCGTCCTGAGTTCTTGGGTCGTCTGACCGAAATCGTGCCCTTCTCGCCCATCACGCCCGAAACCGTCGTTCGCATCTTCAGCATCCACCTCAAAGGGCTGGTCAAACTGCTCAACGAGCAGAACATCGAATTCAAGATTGACGATGAGACCAAGCATGCGATAGCCATGCTGGAGTTCACCCCGCAGTTCGGCGCCCGTCCCATCATTGGCACTATCCGCAAGGAGTTGCGCCGCCCCATGTCGAAGATGATCATCAGTGGCAAACTTAAAGCCGGCGACACCGTTGAAGTGAAGATGGAAGACGGCAAAGTGGCCTTCTACGTCAACGGCGCGAAGACCGAATATTTTATCAAGCAGGAGGCTCCCCAGACAGAGGCATCGAAACAATAAACAAAAGAATGAAGTACGAAATATAAATATAATCAATATCAATACTAAACGCTATGGAAGAGAAAAACTTCATCTCAAAAGCCACCGATGAAGAATCGGGCAGTCAGGTAAGCGCACTTGACACCAACAAAACCCTGTTCATTGACCAGTACACCTCTGACGCACAGTCGGAAGACCCAGAGTTGTTTGAAGATGCCAAAACCATCGGAGACGTGTTCGACCACTTCAAACCCAATGTAGAGGTAAACTTTACTGACGACGAAGGAGGCATCGTTAGCGAAACCTTGCGTTTCAATGAAATCAAGGACTTCGAAGCCAATGGAGGCAAGGGCAATTTAGTGGCTAACAGTGAATTCCTTTCGAAGAAGAAAGCCGAGATGGACAGCGTGTCCAAAGTACGCAAACAGATTGAGACGAACAAGAAGCTCCGCGACATCCTCAAAGACGCCCAAAGCAAGGAAGAGCTCAAGGACTATCTCGAGTATTTGCTCAACGAACTGGATGAGAACGATTAATAACGAAATAATTCTTAATTATGGCAGATCCACAATTACAGAAAGCAACTGAAACCGGTGCGCAGCAGCAACAGCAGCAAGGCGCACAGCAGAACAAGGAAGTCACCGAACTCTTGCAGAAGTTTGGCGGTTTCTCGGCCATCAAGGGCATCATTCCCGCCGCCGAGGACATGAACCCCGCCAAGAAGGCCATCAAGGACTCGTTCCTGAGCGACAGCCGCAAGAAGGGCAAACGCGATGCCTTGAAGACCGAACTCAAGGCCTGGCTTGAACTTCTCAGTGAAAGCAGTGCCTCGGCCACCGACATGGTGGAAAGCTGCAAAGAGAAGGAAGCCAAGCACCTCAAGGTGCTCACTCAAGGCATCACCGATGCTTTGGACGCCTCCAAAAACCTCGAACGCAGCTACCGCGCCCTCGACATGTTCTTCAAGAACAGCGGCGGCGAAAAGGTGGAGAAGCTGAAAGTCATCAATGTGGCCAAGGAAGCCATTACCGATGCCGAATCCAGCTTCAAGGATCAGGTTGACGGCTTGCTCAAACGCGCCTTCGACCGCCTGAGCCTCAAGGACAGTTACAGCTTCGTCGTTATCCCAGGCGGCGTGTTCAAAGACAGAGTGGAACTGCTCCGATGGGCCAAGGTCGCCCACAAGTACAAGACCATCCTTGTTACCGACACCGCCCTTGAAGACGAGAACTCGCTCGAAGACCTGAAGGATGTTACCCGCGGCTTCGTTGACAGCGATGCAGCCTTACAGAATGTCGTCATGGCCTGCAACTGGATTGTGGGCCGCGAGAGCGAGAAACTCAGCTACGACGAACAGTACGAAGAAGCCTTCTACATCTCGCCCGCTGGTGCATTGGCTGGTATGATGTATGACGAGGCCACCCCAATTTCGCAAGGCCGCGCCGGCAAGAAATACGGCACCGTGGCCGATGTGAAGGGTGTCAAGCTCGACCTCCTCAAGTCGGAGATCGCCACCTTGATGGACGACCACGTTGTCCCGATGGTATTCTCAGAAGGCCGTGTCATGGCATTCAACAACAACACCTTGTACAATGGCGACCTCGACGCCATGATGGAATACCCCATCGTGCGTGTGTTTGACTGGGTGAAAAAAGTGCTCATGAACTATGTGCACGAAATCGCCCTCGAGAATTGGGATCCCTACAAGTCGCCCCAGAAACTCAAAGACAAGATCCAGGACTTCCTGAACCATTACCAGGGTTACCAGAACTTCTTCTCGAAATACAAGCTGGGCGACCCGAAGCAGGACCCGAAGACCAAGATCGTTACTGTCGACATCTCTATCACCCCATTCTTTGCTGCCAAGAACTTCGTCATCAAACTCGAAGCCGACAACAAGGACTACATGGGCTCAGACACTGTTCTTGAATAACAAAAACAACACACATTCATCACATTCACAAACCTTTAAAAACTTACAAAAATGGCAAAAACACCTGTAACATTAAAAGTTGACGGCCTCACCGAGCGCGAGGTCATGATGGTTACCTATTCCTTCAACCAGGCCACCGACACGGAAGGCCAGATGTCGGGTATCCCGAGAGGCGGAAAAATCACCATCCGCGTCAAGGCCTTGAACGACGGCAATCCAGACCTGCTGAACTGGATGATCGCCCCCAACCTCGCCAAGAACGGCGCCATCGAATTCAACGAGACCAAGTCAGGCAATCTGATGAAGAAGATTGAGTTTACCGACGGCTACTGCGTCAATTTCGTTGAGTTGTGGGAAGACAAGATGGGACACTACGAGGAAATCGTCTTGTCCTGCCGCGAAATCAAGAACGGCTCGGTCAATTATTCCAACGACTGGGCTTAAGTACCGTTGCTTCGGGGCGCGGCGGGCAACACGACCGCCGCACCCCCCCGTTTCATACCTAATTAATTAAAACCTTATTTAATATGGCATTACAAGCAAAAATCCAAATAGAGGGCCAACAATACAGTATTGTGGAATGCGAATACACCCTCTCCAAGAAGGTGAATATCGACGGCACGCCCTGCACGAGCCCTACCGGTGGTCTGGTACACCTCACCATTGTCTCACCGGAGAAAGCCCGCTTTCTCTACGAGTGGATGTTGAGCGACACTATGAAACACGACTGTATGATCTGGCTGGATGTCAATTACAATAGGTTCAGCCGAAATTCCGTACGACGGATCTCCCTGCAAGACGCCTTTTGCATAGGGCTTTACGAGTATTTCAATAACCAAAACAGCGACATGATGACCATGCGCCTTTCCTTATATGGAACGAGAATCCAATTCGTTGATACTATGTCGAACGGCATAGGCATCGATAACCGACTACAGAGGCCGATTGGCTTATAGCTCCAAGCCCCCACGGTGCCTATTTCATTTGATCACAAAATAATCTCAATACCGATTTGTTATGGCAATACAGTTAGCAAACATCCCTGCAATAAAGATCAACGGCGAGGAACTCGAAGGTTATGTCTTCCTTGAGTTCAAAATGACCAAACGGCTTCTGGAGCCCAACTGTTTCGAGTTTGTGTTCCGCAAGGAAGACATGACACTGACCCAGGACGACATCAAGTTTGAGTTGAGGGAAAAGCTCTTGGGCGCCTTGGTGGAGTGCTCGGTGTCGGTCAACCGATACGACACGGAAGGCGAATGGCAGGTTGATGAGGTGGACAACTTCTTCAGAGGCTACATCCAGCACATCAGGTTGGAGCGTGAGAACATGAAGGCTCCGATGAGGGTGCAGTGTACGGCCTATAGCGCGGACTCGCGCCTCAAACAATACCCGCGTTGCGACTCTTACCTTAATGAGCTCTTGGAGGATTGTGTAGGCAAGACACTTGCTCACGTAGCAGAGACACCAATGAAATTCTCACCCGATTCCGGATTTTATTCTACTGAAGCGGCGGATTTTAAGAAATTGGAAATGGAAATCCATCCGAGAAACAATACCGTCATGCCTTACACCGTGCAATATAACGAAAGCGACTACGACTTCTTGAAACGCTTGGCCAAACGCTACGGCGAGTTTTTCTATTATGAGAACGGCAAAGTCGTCTTCGGTGATATGCTTGAACTCGAACCCGTCACCCTGCGTACCGGCATCGACCTTGAACAATATGACTACGACCTCAACACGAACCAGCATACCGGCATTGTATTTAGCGGATTTGACTACTCCACTTGCAACAC
>JBGYWU010000013.1:0-5634 GCA_041842265.1 Candidatus Limimorpha sp.
CCGGAACTGTTTTTGCCCAAATAACGCTGATACAGCCTTGCCGGAACGAAAGAGTGAAGCAAGCCGGCAAAGCCGAATCCGAGCAGCAGATACGGCGACATCCCATTGATTAAAGTCCACATTTCACGCATCACACCCGTGCCCTCCTTCAGCCACTTTAACGGTCGCAAAGACCAATGTCAAGCTCATGTTTCTCATACAGATTGTTTTATGGTCGTTAATGGGCACAAATATGAAAAGAAAGCCATATCTGACCATCTGTTCGGGCATAAGCCGATCATTTTACCGTTCGCAAAAAGTAACATGCACCGTGTCGCCAAAGTTCTTGCCAATCCGTTTCCTGATGTCTTTCCTTAGTCCGATGATGAAGCAAGGCGTTCCCATCTTCACGATTTGCCCATTGTATGGCACGCCGTCAAAAGTGGCGTGTACCATCAGACGGCCTTTGCCAAACACTGCTTTGATGTCGAAAGGCACTTCCACATAGGCGGCATCCATGTTCTCGTTTTGCAGGATCACCGCATCAAATTCTAAAAGTCCAGACATGGTTTTAATTCATTGGTCAACAAATAGTTCTCCGCATGCGACGAGGGCAGCAGTGCCACCCACATAGAGAGTGCCGTCCTTATTGATTTGTGTGGCTATCACGGAAGGCCTTCCCATGGCCTCGCCTTGCAGAAAAGTACATTCCGCTTCGGAGCCGAAACATCCGCATTGCTGCAAATAGTAGGTCAAGGCGGCGTTGGCCGTGCCAGTGGCCGATTCTTCTGCCACACCATACAAGGGAGCAAAATCGCGGACATGGGCGGTGTAGCCATCGTTGTTGAAGGCAAAGACATGAAAACTGACCGCTTCATGTTTTTGGGTAACAGCTTCGATAGCTTCCATATCAGGTTTCAAGGTCTGCAAAGTGTGAACATCAGGCAGGGGTATCATAAGGTCGGGAAGACCGGAATAAACAATCTGGATGGGCAATTTTGGACGATAACCGCTGACACACAATGCCTTATAGACATATTCCGTCTCCACAACAGTAGCAACAATACGGGGCTTGGCCATCTGCATCATCACCCTCTCCCCTGCTTCAACAGCCAAGTCGCCGGCAAGGGTATGGCAAAGGCATGTCCCTGAAGCCAAGCCTTTATGGAACAACATGTAAAAGGAGGCGATGGTGGCATGGCCGCACAGCCCCACCTCCGCTTTCGGCGTGAAATAGCGGATTGTGTACTCATTGCTGGAATGCCGCCTGACAAAAGCCGTCTCCGAATAGCGCAGTTCGGCGGCCACTTGAAGCATCAGCTTCTCCTTCGGGAAGCTGTCTCCGTCAAGCAGCACCACACCCGCGGGATTGCCCCCGAAAGGCTGCCGGGTAAAGGCATCGAGAATGTAGTATCTCATGTGTTCATATTGTATGGCTGCCGCTGAGCATCATTCCCTCAGGGTTTTGTTCGTCTACAGGATTTGTGAGGCGTGATTTTTTGTGTCCACTTTGCCGATGACATCAATGATAACACCCTCTTCATCAATAATGTATGTAGTACGCAACGTACCTTTGGTAACCTTGCCGTACATCTTTTTCTCGCCCCAAGCCTCGTATGCCTTCAAGATGACCATGTCAGTGTCGGCGATGAGATGGAAAGGCAAGTTGTATTTGGCAATGAAACGTTGGTGTGAGGTTGCACTGTCGCGGCTGACTCCCAACACGTTATAACCCAAGGCAATGAAACGGTCGTGGTTGTCGCGCAAGTCGCAGGCCTCGGCTGTGCAGCCAGGGGTGCTGTCCTTAGGATAGAAATATAGTACCAGTTTTTTCCCGGCAAAATCGGTCAGTTTGACCAACTCACCGTTCTCGTCATGTCCTTCAAAATAAGGGGCTTTTGTTCCTTTTGCTAACACAATACTCTTTTTTTGCGAAATCGGTTATTTACTTTGCCACTTTTACCTTCCCTCCCTGCCTCATCAAGGCATCCCACCAACGGGTGGGCATGAGAGCATTGGTTATTCTTCCCATAAAGGAGAAGCGCCCTTTGCAATAACGCGCTCTCGGACGGCGGCTGTTGACAGCACGTCTGATGGCCTTGGCTACGACAGAAGGCTTCGAAAGCAGGTTGGTCGAATAGAACCAATCCATATTGTTGGCCCACTGGATGCCTGATGCTTCGTAGGCCGTTCCTGCCGATGATTCCTTCAAATGCCGTGCCGCGATGACACCCCAGTCGGTCTTGATGGCGCCCGGTTCTATCATTATCACGTCGATGCCGAAGGGTTTCATCTCCATGCGCAGCGCATCGCTGAAGGCCTCAACGGAGTATTTCGTCACGTTATACCATCCACCCATGTAAAACACCATCTTTCCGGCAATAGAAGATGTGTTGATGATGCGGCCTCTACCCTGTGTGCGCATTTGGGGCAACACCAGTTGCGTGAGCCGAGCCAAGCCGAACACATTCACCTCCAGTTGCTTGCGTGCCTCTGCCATGGGAACGGTCTCTATGGCTCCAAAGAAACCATAACCCGCATTGTTGACCAACACGTCAAGGCATCCCTCTGCTTGAACAACTGCTTCTACACTATGCTGCATCGAAACCTCATCGGTAACATCCATTCTGAGGACTCGCACCCCATAGGCCTTCAAAGGCTCCATCAGCTCTACCCTACGGGCAGCCGCATACACTTTATGTCCTTGCCGCGCCAAAGTCATGGCTGCATCAAAGCCTATGCCACTACTGGCGCCAGTGATGAGGATTACCTTTTTGTTCTTCATCACTTCACTTTCTTAGCAGCATCTTGACGGCAGCACCATCTACAGCCTTAAGGAGATACATCCCTTCTGGAAGATGGCGCACATCCATCCGATTTTGACCTGCGGACACTTCCCAAACGGCCACCAAACGGCCAAACATATCCATCACGCGAACCGTGGTGGCAGTTTCCACTTCAACATGAAATTGACCGTTATTCGGGTTGGGTGCAACCACAAATCTACCCGATTCAGGCCGTTCTACAACGTCCTCCAAACCGTTTTTGCCGACAAAGAAGTCGTGAATCACATTCATGTAGCTGACATCCGTTTGGTTATCGTCGAGATAGAAAAGATGCATTCCGCCAATCACTTTGATGTGCTGAAGCTCTGTTCCGCAGTCATAGGTATAGCGAACGAAACGCAAGCCGTCGTTGTGAAGGTCGGGCAACGTGTCGATGGAGGGTTCGTCTTCGCAACTGTTGGCTTCTTTCCAATAGTTGAGTATGCCTTCCACGCCGAGACCCAAATTGCCAAAAAACTGCGAGCTGCCGTCATACCCCACCACAGGGTCGGCTGTGCCATGAATGTGAAGCATCCGGACTGGAGCCACAGGCGTTTGCGTGCTCATGGAGAAAGTAATCAGTCCGCTGACCGGGGCGCAAGCCGTGATACGGTCGCCATGTTCAATGGCCATGCGGTGAGTCATAAAGCCTCCCATCGAGAAGCCCGTAAAGAATACACTGTCAAGGTCCAACCGGTAGGGGTCGGCCAGCGAATCGAGCAGAGCCATCAGGAAGCCGGAGTCGTCGATGCTACTGGCATTCAAGCCGGCATTCCACATAGTTCCAACACCTTCGTTCAAGGCTTGTGGAACAATGATTGTCCACCCAAATGCATCCGCAATCTGCTGGAAATGAAACTCATAGTCCAGACGGATGATGTTGTCGGTCCAACCATGCAGGAAATACATCACAGGCACGGAGGGATTTACGCTTTGCTGCGGTGCTCTCACTAAGTATTCCCGCTGCACGCCTTGCCACTCAAACGTTTGGATTTGTGAAAAAACGCTGCTGGCAAGGAAGGCCAGCCCCAGCAAGAGACCCAATCTAATAGTACGGTTTGTTTGCATTTGAAAAATCTGTTTTTCGTTGCAAAGATACAAATTCCGACAATCAAGACAACAAGAACCTCTGTTTTTTTCTATTTTTGCAGCTTCTTAATTTTAAGCAAATCAGCAATGAACACTTATAAACACGAAGTAAAATACTATGAATGTGATCGCATGGGAATAACCCATCACTCAAACTATGTCCGCTTCATGGAAGAGGCTCGTGTCGACTGGCTCGACCAATTGGGCTTCGGCTTCGAGAAAATCGAAGCGGAGAACATCTTCTCCCCTGTCGTTTTCATTTCTTGCGAATACAAAAGCCCCACTACCTTTAAGGACATCATCGAAATCGATGTAAGAATCAGCAGGATGAGTGAGATGAAGTTCGAGTTTGCCTATGATATGCGCGTAAAAGGCAAGTTGGTTTGCCGGGGACACAGTGCTCACTGCTTCATCGAAAACGGTCGGCCTGTAGCCATTTTCAAACGCCTACCCAAATTTTACAAAACGCTGAAAGAACACCTTTCAACCCCAAGCATGTTTTGAGGTATAATTGGCAAAGATAGTTGGTGGAAAATGATATGATCCATTGACAATAACACAAATCGATTAGGAGGGAAACGAAGCAGTTCCTTCCTACTTTCGTTTTCCAGCCACTCACACCATCCTGCCTGCGGTTCCGCAAACGGCAGTTCCGATTTTAGGTACCATTCGAGACATGAACCCGTTAAAGTGGAATAACCCGCCCTGCATAGGTTTTCATTTGTGGTTGCCATTTGCATTATGTAACTGTCAGATTTCACCTCACGATGAAAACACCCTTGCCTTGGGCTATGTAATTCACGCTATTCGGGCTTACTCGAGACTTCCACCCCTTAGACAATGCCCCCATGCCGAACATGCCCCAAAAAAAAGCCGCAGAGCAATCTGCGGCTTTTGGTTGTGTGTCATCCGTTCGTCAATTGCTCATGTAGGCTATTGTACCCAAAAGGGATGTGTTTTTCGTTTGGTAGGCCGCCGCGTAGCCGAGAAGGAATTGCATCACTTTGCAGCTGGGCTTTTGCGTTTCACTCTCCTTACGGAAAACGTCTTTTATTTGTGCCATCAACATGTTTTCCTCCACGGATGAAGGGAAAGAAGCGTAATTATTTGTCATAGGCGTATATTAGGTTTTACTTTACCTTTTAACGCCACCTTTCCGCTATTATTATGTACGGGAAAAATATTTTTTTTCTTCTGGCTATTTGGTTTTTACGGCCATTATCTGTTGGTAATCGGCCAATTCACGGTTGGCTAACATTCGCTTGCCAAACAGCCATAAGTCTCAATAAGTGAGCGTCATATTGTTGGCAACCATCATCTTGCGCAGGTTGATCAAGGCGTAGCGCATGCGGCCCAAAGCCGTATTGATGCTCACATTTGTCACCTCTGCGATGTCCTTGAAGCTCATGTCATCGAAAATGCGCATCCGTAGCACTTCGCGCTGCTCGTCCGGAAGGTATGTGATCATTCGGTGCAGGTCTGAATGTATCTGGTCAATGACCATGCCCTGCTCCACAGAAGCGTCGATAATCGGCACGTTGTCAATGTAGTTGTAGTCTTCGCTTGAGGACTCAACCGTGGGAATGCGGTTCTCCTTGCGGAAATGGTCAATCACCAAGTTGTGCGCGATGCGCATGGCAAACTGCACAAAACGTCCATCTTCCTTGTAGGATCTCGACCTGATGGTTTGAATGACCTTGACGAAAGTGTCCTGAAAGACATCATCTCCCAACTGCTTGTC
>JBGYWU010000014.1:0-10548 GCA_041842265.1 Candidatus Limimorpha sp.
AAAAACACTTCCCCAGTAATAATCAAGAATTTTATCTATTTTCGCAAAAAATTCAAATTCAATAAACTTAAAAACAATTTCATTATGCAAAAAAACCAGACACTTCTTACTCATTATCATTGCATTACTGTCATGCCGCGTGGCTATGGCTCAGGATTACTTCCTCGACCGTTTCTATTCCGACGACGGTGTCGACCAAGTGCAATTCTACTACAACGCCGACAACCTATTGGAGTCTTATCGTTCCACTTCTATCATGAACGGCGAAGTCAGCGACTTCATCGACTCACTCCAATACGACGAACGTGGCAATGTAATCCGCATCAACTTCTACCAATACTACGACAACGAGTGGATCTTCCCGAGCTACATCGTTTACACCTACGACGACAACAACCACCGCCTCACCCGCACCAACTACAACGACTTCGGCAGTGGATTCCTGTTGCAGGGCATCTACACTTACAGCTACGAGGGCGACCTGCTTACCAGTTATGAAATGACCCTCGGAGGCACGCTGCTCATGCGCGGCAACTATACCTATGACGCCAACGGCCACTGCACCCAGTGCCTTGAGGAATACAACGATGCTTGGGGAGGCACCGGATGGACCAACTCAGCTCTTGTCACCTACACTTATGACGATGCGGGCAATTGCACTCACGAGGCCTACTCCTATTGGCAAAATGGCTGGGTGCCCGAATCAAACATTGAAAGGATTTACGATGCCCAAGGCAACTGCCTGCAACGCGAAAGGCGCTCCAACGGGCAAGTCGTTGACCGTGTGGTGTACGCCTACGATGAGACTTGCACCATCGACCATGTGCTCATGCCATTTCATCCCGAACCCAACGAGAGTTGGGACCAATTCGCCAACCGTCCCCTCAGTTATGCGTGGGAAACCGCAAATGACGAAGGCCAGCTCATCTATGTTTGCGATTACATATTCAAATATGGAGCCTTTGAAAGCGTTACGCAACATGAAGCACCTGTCATGGACATGATGGTCGTTTATCCCAACCCCACCCAAGGCGAAATGATCCTCAGCCTTGAGGGCTTGCGCTGCTATGAGATCATCAACATGAACGGGCAGACCGTCATGCAGGGACAAGCCAGCGGCAAACAGCATACCATCGATGTATCCGCCTTGGCTTCAGGCCTTTATTTGGTGAAGGCCTACAACGGAAAAAACTGGTGTATCAGCAAGGTGCAAGTAAAGTAAAGCACATCATACACATCATACACTTTCTGCCTCTCCCTCCGGCTCCACATGGATAGAGATATGCGTCTCCTCACCATAGCGCTCCTTGAGGAGGCGTTCCATCTCCGTAGCCTTTTCGTGGGCTTCCTTCAGCGGGATGTCGCCATCCATCAAAACGTGCATCTCTATAGCGTAATGGTTACCAATACGGCGGGTGCGGAGGTCATGCGGCGCGGTAACACTTGGCACGCGCTTTACTATGTCCAGAATCTCGTTCTCTACCTCCTCGGGCAGCGACTGTTCCATCAGTTCGCCCATGCCGTTCTTGAGCAAATCGATGGCGACTTTAACTATCAAAGCACCAACGACAACGGAAGCAATAGGGTCAAGCACCGCCCAACGCTCACCCAAAAGGATGGCACCGCCGATACCAATGGATGTGCCTACAGACGACAGGGCATCACTGCGATGGTGCCAAGCATTGGCTTTCATTGCCTGCGAATCCAACTGACCGGCCTTGCGTTTGGTGTATTGGAAAGTCAACTCCTTCAACAGGATGGAGACCAAAGCCGCCACGAGGGCCAGTGTCCCGGGTTGGGTCAGGGGGCCGCCCTTGGCCCAAACGACAATTTTCTTGGCTCCGTCAACAAAGATACCCACGGCAACAGCCAAGAGAGCCATTCCGATAAGGGTGGTCGCCAAGGTCTCAAACTTGCCATGACCGTAGTCGTGCGACTTGTCTTTGGGCTTATGGCTGATGCGTACAAAAACCAAGACAATGATGTCGGTGACAAAGTCCGACAATGAATGTACCGCGTCGGCAATCATGGCGGAACTGTGGCCGAGGATGCCAGCCATGAATTTGAACACCACGAGCACCACATTGACCACGCTGCCCCAAAGAGTCACCTTATAGACTTCTTTCTCCCTATTCATAAATCGATTGGACACGAGACACGAGACTTCGGGACTCAGTACCGGACAAACGTCCCGTGTCTCGCGTCGCATGTGTTGATTTCATCATTACTTATTTCTTTTTCTCCGTTAGTATCATGAACAATATCGCGAAAAGAATCAACGCCACACCGATGGCCACGTTGAGGGTAAAAGCCTCCTTGAAGACTATCGTTCCGATGAAGATGGCGGTCAAGGGTTCAAGAATGCCAAGGACGGAGGTCTTGGTGGCACCCACAGCCTTGGTGGAAGCCGCCAAAGTGATGGTGGCTACAGCGGTTGGCAGCACTGCCAGCCCAAGGATATTCAGCCAACTGACCGGGTCGGACACGGCATTCAGCTGAGTTCCGAAACCCGACAAGCAAAACAGCATCAACGATCCGATGAAAAAACAATAGAAGGTCAAGGTGAGGTTTGGCAAAGCCTTGACGGTCTTGCTCTGGTTGACGATGACAATAAACAAGGTATAGCACAGTCCCGAAGCCACCACAAGGGCGATGCCACGCCAGTCGATGAAGCCGCCTTCGCCCTTAAGCGAGAGCATGACGGCACCCGCCACGCCAACAAAGATGGACAGCCAGGTCTTCCAATTCGGAAACTGCTTGAAAAACATCATAACCAACGCAACCATGATGGGATAGACATAGAGGATGCTCGTGGCGATACCAGAAGGGATGCATTTGTAGGCCTCAAACAGAGTGATGCTGCATCCCGTGAATAGGGCTCCAAGAATGGACACGAAGCCAAATTGCTTCCATGTAATGCGGATTTGCTTCTTCGCCACCAACATGAAAGCCAACATCAACAAGGTGGCCACACCATAGCGGAAAAACAGCAGCGAATTGACATCCAGCCCTTTGTTGATGATAGGTACGCCGAAAAGCGGGTTCATACCGTATGCGACACCTGAGATAGAACCAGCGAGATAGCCCCAACGTATGTTTCCGTCCTTCTCCATAAGTCAAAAAACGGCGGCAAAATTAGTCATTATCACGCGATTATTGATAGGAATGACAAAAAAAATGTTCCGCTCTGGTTGCCAGTCCGATAAAAAGTTGTACTTTTGCAGCCGAAACCTCGTGAAGGTTTTAGTTAATTCATTAAAAATCAACTTAAAAAACACTATTTATGCCTGCAAAGATTAGATTGCAAAGACATGGCAAGAAAGGTCAGCCTTTCTATCACATCGTAGTCGCCGACTCTCGCGCACCACGTGATGGTAAATTCATCGAGAAATTAGGCACCTACAACCCACTCACCAATCCAGCCCAAATCAGCATCAAGTTTGACAGAGCCCTGTATTGGTACAGCGTTGGTGCTCAGCCCACCGACACAGCCCGCTCGCTGCTCAGCAAAACTGGTGTCATGATGAAGTACCACCTGCTGCGCGGTGTCCAGAAAGGCGCTATGACTGAGGAACAAGCCGAAGTCAAGTTCCAGAATTGGATGAAAGAGAAGGAAACCCGCATCGCCAACGTCGCTAAGACCGTTGAAGAGAAGGCCCGTAGCGAAAAGAAAGCCCGTTTGGACGCTGAAAAACAAATCAACGAGGCCCGTGCCGCCGAGATCGCTAAAAAGAGACTCGCTGAAATGGAGGCCAAGAAAGCTGCCGAAGCTGAAGCCGCTGCCGAGGAAGTTCCTGTTGAGGAAACCAATGCAGTTCCTGCTGCTGAAGCCACAGAAACTCCTGCTGCCGAAGCCTAATCGGAATATTTCAGAAAACACAAAAAAACCGCCCAATTAGGCGGTTTTTTTTATTTTTGCCGATTGAAAAGGCGAGCCTTTTGGAACCGCACCGTACTTCGGCAAGCTCAGCAGCGGCTTCGTAGTAAGGGCAAAGCGACAATGAAGTCTCACGTACCGAAAACTCGCACCAAATATCACCATCATGAACAAAGTCCCATCCTTCTCAGAGAAATCGAAACTCTACGAGTTAATAGCCGACAATCCCAAGCTCTTACCCCTGCTGTCACGCTTCGGCATACAACTGGGTTTCGGCGACCGCAGCGTCGACGAGGTATGCCGCCAGAACCATGTCAGCACACGTCTCTTCCTGCAAGTATGTTGTATCCACTTCGATCATGATACGCCCACGCACATTGCAGCCCCCGACAACACTGACTTAGACAGTCTCCTCTCCTACCTCAGTGCCTCCCACCACGCCTATCTGCATGATCGTTTCCCCCATATCGAAATACACCTTAGCCGTATCATCGAAGCTGCCGGATCCAAATACGGCAACATGCTCAACCATTTCTACAACGAATACAAGAACGAGATGGTTAAGCACTTCAATTATGAGGAAGAGGTGGTGTTCCCCTATATCGCCGCATTGCGCCAAGGCAAAAGTTGCGACTACAACATCAACCAGTTCCGTCACAACCACAGCAATATCGAAGACGCCCTTGAGGACATGACCAACATCCTCATCAAATATCTTCCGGGCGACATCCTGCCTTCCGAGCGTATCTGTATCGCTACCGACATCATGGAACTCTCCGCCGACCTCACGGCCCATTCACGTATCGAAGAACACATCCTCATCCCATTCGTCGAATCCCTTGAAAACACCAAGCCATGAGTAACCGAGCCATCATCTGCGAAGCCTCGGAAATCATCACCGCAGGGCTTTACGACATCATCCAAGGCATCACGGGATTCCACATCACATCGCGTTTGGACACCCCCGAAAACCTTTCGGAGAAAATACTGGCGACCGATGCCAACATGCTGATCATCAATCCCAACCTCCTTGGTTTCAGCGATCGTAACCTACCACACCAACTCGTCAAAGAACACCCTCAGCTCACCATCATCGCCTTGGTAACCAACTATATCGAACCCTCAATCTTGAAACCTTACCACGGCGTCATCGAAATCAACGATTCGAAACTGAAAGTCATCAACAAACTGAACCAATTTACGCAAGACATTGAAAAACAGGAAAAGACAGATGACATTGAGCTCTCGAAGCGCGAAATCGATGTGCTGGTGGCCGTAGCCAAAGGTATGATGAACAAGGAAATTGCCGACCGGATGAACATCTCCATCCACACCGTCATCTCGCACCGGAAGAACATCACACGCAAGACCGGCATCAAAAGTGTCTCAGGCCTCACGGTCTACGCTTTGCTCAACAATCTGCTTGACGACACCGAGGTTTACAAATAACCACAGTACACAATCTTTCAACGGACAGCCCATTGGACACAGTTACAAACTACGGAAAAACAAATACACCTCATTCTTGATAAAATCGCGCAATCCTCGATAGCCAACGACCGTATTCGGGCATGGCCTCTCGGGACATTCGTAAACAACATCAAAAGCCGAAACATCAACCTTGTCCACATTTTGCGGCACATAACCACTCAAGTCGACCAGGCACTCTTTCATCACTGCGACCACCATTGAATCAATAGATTCCAGAGGTTTCCTCCCCGCCGATTCTACCTCGATGGAAGTGGAATAGCCGCGCAAAAACGCCACGGCCATCGGTCCGCAGCAGGAGTCGGTTTCGGAAAGCACCAAGATTTTCATTTCTTTTCGTGAATTGGAGAAAATAGAAGCCTTTTCAAGTTGATTTGGAATCAGGCTGCAAATGTAGTGAAAATTGCCGAACACACCTTATTATTAATATTGCGCTGCATTTGCTTTGAGGCAAAAGAGAAGATTTTGGTCAGAAAGCAACGTCAATTCAAAGCGAATTAGTATCTTTGCACCCTAAAAAAATCAAATAATATCACATCATGGGAAGAGCATTTGAATACCGCAAAGCGGCCAAGATGAAAAGGTGGGGACACATGTCTAGAGTGTTCCCAAAACTCGGAAAACTGATTACCATTGCCGCAAAGGAAGGCGGCCCCGACCCTGACATGAACCCCAAACTGCGCCAAGCCATTCTGAATGCCAAGGCAGAGAACATGCCCAAAGACAACATCGATGCCGCCATCAAGCGTGCCACCGACAAGGATGCCGCCAACCTCGTAGAAATCACTTACGAAGGCAAAGGTCCTTTCGGCATCCAGTGCATGGTGGAATGTGCTACCGACAACACCACCCGTACTGTGGCCAACGTGAAATCGTATTTCAACAAGTTCGGCGGATCGTTCCTTCCCATAGGATCGCTGGAGTTCATGTTCACCCGGAAGGCTGTCTTCGAAATCGAGATGCCTGCCGGCATGGAAAAAGACGAACTGGAGCTTGAGCTCATCGACTACGGTCTGGACGAAATCGTTACAGAAACCGATGAAGAGGAAGGCACCACCACCACCACCGTCTACACAGCTTGGACCGACTACGGCACCATGCACGATGCCTTGGAAGAGCGCAAAATCAGTATCGTGAAGGCCAATCTGCAACGTTTCCCCGACTCGACCGTCAGCTTCACAGATGAACAGATGGTTGAAATCGAAAAGTTCCTCGACAAACTCGATGAGGACGAAGACATCCAAGCCGTCTACACGAATATGGAATAAGCACCAAAAAAAAGTGAAGCGCTGAATTGATTCGGCGTTTCACTTTTTTTGATGCAACAATGGGTTGGGGAGAATTGGGGAAATGCTTAATATTTTGCCTAATTTTGCGTTTTGCACATAAAAATCGCCTAATTTTGCGTTAGAAACAACGAGTCGGTGTTCTGATGAGAGTAGACTTTAGGCAATCAATCCGTATCTTATTGATTTTCATATCAACAGAAGTTTCTTTTTCACTTTGTGGGCAAGAACGGTATGTTTTTGTCACTCCCAAAATCGACTCCATCTGCCAAAGCACCCTCGACCTCATCCGTATCAGGCAATCGCTAATCCTGCAACAATATGCCGTCGACAACGACGTCGAGCAAATCCGGTACACCATCGGCGTCATGAACCAGCAACTGGAAGAAGCCATGAACGAGCGCATGGCCATCGAAACCGAGATGGCAGCCATCAATCGCCTCATTGACTCGATCACTCCCAAACGTCCCGACGGTCCCCGTCCAAGAGAAAACATCATCGATTTTCTCAATGAGAGGTTGTCGTTCCACGGGAAATACGGATTGAACATCAACCAGTTGGCACTTTCCAACTGGGCTGCGGGAGGTGAGAACTCCTCAACAGGGAAAGCTTTTGCCGACTTCATTCTCGTCTACCATAACAAGCTGTCTGAGCAGAAATTGACAGGCAGCTTCGCCTTTGGCATCGCACGTTTTGCCGACAATCACATAGAAAAATCCGACGACAAAATCGACCTGACCTATTCCATCTCGCCCAACAGCAAGAAACAATGGAACTTCTCAATGGTCTCAACTTTCAACACCCAGTTTGCCGAGGGCTACAAATATCCCAACGACTCCACCATGCTGTCTTGTTTCTTTGCTCCAGCTTATCTCACCCTGTCGGGCGGCTATACCTTCAAGAGCAAGGACGAAAGATTCCAAATCTACATGAGCCCGATGGCAGGCAAAATCACCTTCGTGATGAACCAAAAGTTGGCCGACAAGGGCAGTTACGGCGTAAGAAGCGGTTACTACGATGCCGAAGGCCTGTGGAATCCAGGCGAGCATGTCGCAGCGGCGCTCGGCATCAATGTCATCATCAACTACAAGCAGCCCATAGGGGGAAACATTACATACACAACAATACTCAACACCTTCTACAATTATGTGGAGACCCGCAACGGCGGCCGCCTGCCTCTGGACATCAACTGGGAGAACACCTTCAACCTCGCTATCAACAAATACATTACAGCCATATTCTTCATCCACATGAAATATGACCACAACACCACCTTCCCCGTCTACGAAACAATTGGCGGCCAAGAAACAGTGGTCGACAACGTGCCCAAACTGCAAATCAAGGAGTCGCTGGGCATTGCATTCGTTCACAATTTTTAAACAATTGCACGATGAACATATTAGTCACTGGCTGCAAAGGCCAACTGGGAACCGAACTACAAAAGATTGCCGCAAACGAAATGAGCCACCATTGGATGTTCAGCGACATCGACACTCTGGACATCTGCAACAAAGCCGCAGTTGACAATTGTTTTGAGACCAACCGCATCCATGTTTGCATCAACTGCGCCGCATACACCGCCGTCGACAAAGCCGAGGACGAGCCACAATTGGCCACCCTCGTCAACACCTTTGCTCCGAAAGTACTGGCCGGCGCATGCTTACGCCACAACGCCTTACTCATCCACATCTCTACCGACTATGTCTTTGGCGGCAACTCCAACAAGCCATACCAAGTGGATGACCCCATCAATCCACAGTCGGTGTATGGCAGCACCAAAGCCGAAGGCGAACGCCTCATCCGCGAAAGCGGCTGCAACTACATGATTGTGCGCACGGCATGGCTTTATTCTTCCGTAGGCAAGAACTTCGTGAAGACCATGCTCAGTCTTGCCGACACGAAAGACGAAATCAACGTGGTGAGCGACCAGAAAGGATGTCCCACTTGGGCATACGACCTGGCCTGCGCACTCAACGCACTGCTCAACAAAAACAGGAAGAACAAAGTGCAGGAGACCTTCCATTTCACCAATGAAGGAGAGATTACTTGGTACGATTTCGCCCTCGCCATCATGGATATCG
This sequence comes from Candidatus Limimorpha sp., assembly GCA_041842265.1. Classification (GTDB taxonomy): domain Bacteria; phylum Bacteroidota; class Bacteroidia; order Bacteroidales; family F082; genus Limimorpha. The sequence goes on from JBGYWU010000014.1 coordinate 8,733, forward strand.
GCGGGAAAACCTGCAAAGTGAACCCAATTGTAACTGACCAATACCCCACCAAAGCCAAACGGCCAGCATACAGCGTGCTGGATTTGAACAAAATCAAACGCTACACAGAAGTGGAGATTCCGTTTTGGAGGGACAGCTTGGTCAAGTGTATCGAAGAAATAAAGCAACAACAAACTCTGAAATCGGTCTGACCGGATTTGTAATCTGCCAAGACAAAAAACCGAATGGCTTCGTTCCCCGTAATGACACGAAGCGACACAAAGACAAAGCCCTGAAGAGGCGATAACCAACAAGCAGGCAGCGTAAGCCCCCGCACAAAAACAATCAACAATCAAATAACCCAACATGAACAACCTCAATCCTGAAATCATCGAAAGAGCAAAATCTTGGCTCACAGAACTATACGATGAAGAAACAAGAAAGAGCGTGCAAAATATGCTCAACAACGACCCAAACGAGCTGGTGGAAAGCTTCTACCGCAACCTTGAGTTCGGCACGGGTGGCCTGCGCGGCATCATGGGTGCCGGCACCAACCGCATGAACGTCTACACCGTAGCCATGGCAACCCAAGGCTTTGCCAACTACATCAAGAAGATGCACCCCGACAAGAAAGACCTTAGTATCGCCATCTCATACGACGGGCGCAACAACAGCCCCGAATTCGCCAACACCACCGCTGATGTGATGTCGGCCAACGGCATCAAGGTCTACATTTTCGACCGCCTCCGCCCCACGCCAGAGCTTTCTTTCGCCGTACGTGAGATGAAATGCGACGCGGGAGTGATGATCACCGCCTCACACAACCCCAAGGAATACAACGGCTATAAGGCATATTGGAACGACGGAGGGCAGCTCGTCAGTCCGCACGACAAGAACGTCATCGCCGAGGTCGAGAAGATTGCTGACCCCTCGATGGTCAACTTCAAACGCAACCCGGAGCTCATCACCATCTTGGGAGAGAAGTTCGACGACCTTTATTTAAGCAAGGTGTACAATCTCTCTCTCTCCCTCGACCTCATCAAGAGGCACAAAGATTTGGGCATCGTTTACACTCCCATTCATGGTACCGGACACCGCCTTGTGCCTCGAATACTGAAGATGAAAGGCTTCGAAAACGTCCATTGCGTGGAAGAGCAAATGTTCGTTGACGGCGACTTCCCCACAGTGAAGTCTCCCAATCCCGAAGAGCCCGCAGCAATGGCATTGGCCGTGAAGAAAGCACAAGAGGTGAACGCTGACCTCGTCATGGCCACCGACCCTGATGCCGACCGCGTAGGCATCGCCGTGCGCGACGACAAGGGACAGTTCTACCTTCTCGCCTGAGATGGTTGTGGGTGGCAGGCTGCGGAATTTGGCCATCAAAGCTTTGATTTCTTCGGTGCCGCTGATGCCTTTTTTGGTCAATGAGACGAGTTTTTCTTTATATATGCCGAACTCCTTATAGATATCCATCAGCAATTGATAGAGAGTCTTGCCTTGTTCGGCAGCCCAAGCGGCGGTCTCGGCAATCATGCTTGTGGCGATGACAGCGTCTTTGTCGCGGACGAAGTCGCCTGCCAGGTAACCATAGCTTTCTTCGCCACCTCCAATAAACTGTTTCTTGCCTTCGAGTTCAAGGATTTTGTCTGCGATGTACTTGAAGCCGGTCAGCACATCGTATCGGTCTACATTGTATTTCTTGGCTATCTCAAACAGCAACTCGGTGGTAACGATGGTCTTCACTATGTACTCTTTTCCAGTGAGTTTGCCTAATTCCTTCCAACGGGTCAATAGGTAGTAGATGAAGAGGCTGGCGGCCTGGTTGCCATTGAGCAGG
>JBGYWU010000015.1:0-2986 GCA_041842265.1 Candidatus Limimorpha sp.
AACAAGACCGGCGAGAAGGTTGCTGAAAAAGTGCTCAACAACCGTTTGCTCATCATCGTCGACCCGCAGGTTGATTTCACAACGGGTAGCCTCGCCGTGGCAAAAGGCCCCGAAGCCATGACCCTTCTTGCCGAAGCCGTCGAAAAAGGCGTTTGGAAAAAGTACAACCACATCGTGGTGACTCAGGACAACCATCCCGCCAACCACTGCTCGTTTGTTGAGCAAGGCGGCATATTTCCCCCTCACTGCGTGCAAGGTACCGAAGGCGCCACCGTCTATCCCTTGCTTCAGGAAAAACTTACCGCTGTCAGCAACGACATCACCATCGACTATCTCACAAAAGGCGATTTGGTTGATAAGGAGGAGTTCTCCATTTTCCGGAATGAGAAGAATGCGGCTGTTCTGACCAAGCTCATCGACAATAGTCAGTTCGACGGCATCGACATTTGCGGCATCGCCACCGATTATTGTGTTTTTGAGACCACGAAAGACCTGATGGCTTTCTATCCTGCCAATAAGATCCGTATTGTCACCAACTGCCTTGCCGCAGTTGACGACAACGACACCAAGCTGTCCGACCTGATGACGGAAAACGGCATCGAAGCTATTGCTTTCTAAACCCAATGAGCAAATTCAAGGAGTTTTGCCAAACCAAGGGCATCGACATGACTGCAAAGGCCTATTTTGTCGATGCTCTTGGAGCTATGGCTTTAGGTCTTTTTGCGTCCCTGCTGATTGGCACCATTTTTCAGACTTTGGGCGACAAGACAGGCATTGAGGCTTTCGCCACCATCGCCAAATACGCCAAAGCTGCCACGGGTGCCGCCATTGCTGTTGCCATTGCCTACAAGCTACGCTGCGAAGGCTTGGTGCTGTTCAGCGCCATCGCCGTTGGTATCGCCGGCAACGAATTGGGTGGCCCTATGGGAGCCTATGTCGCCGTGCTTATTGCCATTGAGTTGGGCAAGATGGTGTACAAAGAAACCCAAGTCGACATCCTTGTCACCCCTGCGGTTGTCATCATCAGTGGCGTGCTGGTGGCCTATGCGGTAGGCGCACCCATCCAAAATGTGATGACTGCCCTTGGTGCCTTTATTGAGGACACCACAAAAATGCAGCCTTTCCTTATGGGCATCATCGTCTCTGTTGTCATCGGCATGGTGCTCACACTGCCCATCAGTTCGGCAGCCATCTGCCTTGCCATCGGCTTGGGCGGCATCGCTGGTGGTGCTGCCACAGCTGGTTGCTGTGCCCAGATGATAGGTTTCGCCGTGCTAAGCTTCAAGGAAAACAAATGGGGTGGCCTGGTGGCGCAGGGCCTCGGCACCTCAATGCTTCAGATGGGCAATATCGTAAAGAACCCGAGAATTTGGATCCCGCCCACATTGGCCGCTGCCATCACCGGGCCCATCTCGACTTGTATCTTCCACTTGCAGAACATCCCCATAGGCTCCGGCATGGGCACTTGTGGCCTTGTCGGTCCCATCGGGATTTATACCGCAATGCCCGATGGCGGCACGAACATGTGGATTGGAATGTTACTGGTTTGTTTTGTTCTGCCGGCCGTGCTCGCATGGCTTTTTGGGATGATTATGAGAAAGATAGGATGGATTCACGAAGGCGACCTCAAAATTGATTGCTGATGGCTAATAGTCCTGCCAAACCGCTCACCGTCGACCAGGTTCTTGACAAAATGGCCAAATACTGCGCCTATCAGGAACGCTGCGTAAAAGAGGTGCGCGACAAACTGAACACTTGCGACCTCCCTCAAGATGAAAAAAACAAGATCATTGATTATCTATTGGATAACCGTTTCGTCAACGACGAAAGGTTTGCTAAAAGTTTTGCCAGGGGCAAGGTCAACCAAAGCGGCTGGGGACTCAACAAGATCCGATTTCACCTCATCCGGAAAGGCATAGACACGGAAATCATCGATGATGCATTGCGACAAACCGACAAGGAAGCCTACCGCCAGCGGCTCACCGACATCCTGATAACAAAATCCAAGACCGTCAAGTCCGACTCTGACTTCGACAAGAAACGCAAATTAGCTGCCTACGCCATCCAAAAAGGTTTTGAAGACAATCTGGTTTGGGAGGTTTTGAAGGAAATTGCAATTTGACACAAAAATCGTATCTTTGCCACCACTTTTTCAAGAACCCCGAATGAAATTCCCCAAACGACTGATAATACAAACGCCTGAGTGCCTGACAGAACCAGTAGGGCAAGCCATCAACATCATCTTCTCGACTTTGTTTGCCTTGGTGTTTCTCTCGGCCTACGTGCCTTTCTCGGAAACCGCATGGTTCCAAATTGGCAAGGGCGGTTATTTTTTCACCACCGTCGCTTTTGTCGGATCGGGCACCTTGTTTTTGGCCCTCAGCCGCGCCTTGATGACCTGGCTCGTGAAAAAAACAAGGCATTTCCCTTTCTGGCTCTATCTCCTTTGGCTTCTTGTCGAAATCCTTCTGATAGCGGTTTACTATTCGCTTCTCTCCTATTTCCAAATCCATCTTGGCGACGCGAATGGAGAACTTTTCTGCAACACCTTAGCAAAAAGCATCCTCATCACTTTCATCGCCTTGGCTGTTCCATACACCATAACCGACTTGGTGATGCTTTTGCAAGAAACGCGCCAAAAGCTCATGCTTACAAAGAGCGATGCAGTGGAGTCGGACGATGAGGTAATGCCCAAGCACACCGAAATCATCAACTTGATGGACAACAACGGCAACCTGAAGCTGTCCGTCAAGCTCGACAACCTGTATTACATCAAGGCGGAAGACAACTACATCAACGTGTATTACCAGCGCAGTGGCGAGATTGCAAGCTACATGCTTCGTTGCAAGATGCAGACCATAGCCGACAATTGCCTGAATTCAAGCGCACTTATGCGCTGCCATCGCTCCTATATCGTCAATATAAATAAGGTGAGCGTGCTCCACAATGAGACCGACGGTTTCGTCATCGACTTCGAGCGCGAGGG
>JBGYWU010000016.1:0-3778 GCA_041842265.1 Candidatus Limimorpha sp.
AAACATCTCATTATAATAACATATTCCATAAAGAGAGTCACCCATGTAGGAAGGCTAGCATTGTTTTTGAACAAAACGACCTTTTGTTCTTTTTTGCGCAGCTAACTATCAACTCGCCCAAGTCATGTCTCAACAAGTATTTATAGCATTTCTCCTTACATTGTTTGCGGGTGTTTCAACGGGGATAGGTAGTGCGATTGCATTTTTTGCCAAGCGCACCAATACATCGTTCCTTTCCCTTTCGTTGGGATTTTCAGCAGGAGTGATGATTTATGTGTCTTTCGCCGAGCTGTTTGTTTCTTCTGTGCGGACTCTTGTCAATATACACGGCAAGACCGATGGAACTCTTTATTCCACACTCTCTTTTTTCGGGGGAATCGTATTGATTTTACTGATAGATAAACTAATTCCTCTCTACGAAAATCCACACGAGATGCATCGGGTGGAAGAGATGAGTTTAGAGGAAGAACGAAAAACTGAGATAAAGCCCCAATTATTACGTGTCGGTGTTGTGACAGCCTTGGTGCTGGCAATACACAATTTTCCGGAAGGTATGGTTACGTTTCTTGCAGCATTGAAGGATATAAACATTGCTATACCTATTGCCTTTGCCATCGCCATACATAATATACCCGAAGGCATTTCCGTCTCCGTTCCTGTCTATTATGCTACGGGCAATCGTAAGCGAGCCTTTTGGCTTTCATTTCTATCGGGATTGGCCGAGCCGGTGGGAGCCATCATCGGCTATCTTATCTTGGCGCCTTTCCTCAATGACCATGTTTTCGGTGTCATTTTCGGGATGATTGCCGGTATCATGGTGTTTATCTCACTTGATGAATTACTGCCCGCCGCCGAAGAATACGGAAAGCACCATCATGCCATCTATGGTTTGGTGGCGGGCATGGCGGTTATGGCCATCAGTCTGCTGATGTTGGGTTAGCAAGACCAACCAATGTAAAAAAGAACGAACAATTAAAATGAATATAAGTATGAGAATAACAATTACATGCTGCATTATCTGTCTGTTTGGCGCAATGACCCACGGACAGCTATACGCACAGACTGAAAAACGATTGGGATCCGTCACTGGTACGGTCATTGACGCACGTACCGGAGAGGCACTTCCCCATGTGCAAATCATGGTGAAAGGTACGACTTTGGGAACGGTCTCTGATGCCAACGGGAACTTCTCTATCAAGGGTATTCCGGTGGGTAAGGTAAGCATCACCGCCAGCAACGTGGGTTATGGAAGCATATCAGAGAACATATCCATTCAAGAGAGTACCAATAGGCATCTTGACCTTTATATGAAGGAAGAGACCTTTGAACTTGACGGCGTGGTGGTGACAGCCGACAGAAACACAACCATGCGTCGCAAAGCATCCACGCTGGTTACGGTAATACCCTCCGACATGTTTATCAAGACCAATGCCTGCAACCTCAGTCAGGGACTGAAGTTTCAGTCGGGGCTTCGCGTGGAAAACAATTGCCAGAATTGCGGTTTCAACCAGGTGCGCATCAACGGATTAGACGGAGCATATTCGCAGATTCTGATCGATAGCCGCCCTATGTTCAGCTCGCTGGCAGGTGTTTACGGCCTGGAGCAGATACCCGCCAATATGATAGAGCGCGTGGAAGTGCTGCGGGGCGGAGGTTCGGCGCTTTTCGGTTCGAACGCCATTGGAGGTGTGATCAACATCATCACTAAAGACCCTATATGCAACAGTGCTCAGGTGAGCAACACGCTTACATCATTCAATAGGGAAGGCGGTGGACTGAGCGAGATGCAGTCCACGACTAATGTCAATGTTTCCATGGTTACGGATGACCGTCGCGGAGGCATCTCTTTCTTCGGACAACACAACTATCGTCCGGGGTTCGACTACGACGGCGACTCTTTCACCGAACTTCCCGTATTGAGAAACAGAGGTTTCGGTTTTCGCTCCTTTTACAAAACAGGGCTGTATAGTAAAATCAACGCGGAGCTTCACTCCATGCAGGAATATCGCCGAGGGGGCGACCGCTTGGACAACCCACCCTTCGAGGCTCAAATAGCAGAATACCTGCAACATTTTGTCAACGGAGGAAGCCTGAAATTCGACCAAGGCTTCAAAGAGGGACGAAATATGATGAGTTTGTACCTGTCGGCACAAAACGTACATCGGAAAAGCTATTACGGAGGCGGAGACTATATTGACAAACAACTTGAGGGGATCACAGACGAGCAGTCTCTCAACGAGGTACGCAACGCACTCACATCCTACGGCACAACCAAAGGATTCGACTTGCAAGGAGGAGGCACCTATTTCCACAACATAGCCGACCGTTGGAACATCACCGTTGGAGCGGAAGCATCCGACTCGCACATAAAAGACCGTAGCGGCTATCGTGTAAAACCCATCGATCAGGAGAACATCACCATAAGCCAGTTTGACCAAGTGGAGTTCAAGACCGACAGATTGAGCCTGCTGCTCGGTGGGCGTTTTGACTACGTTACTCTGCGCCAAGAGGGCAAGACTGACATCGACCCGCTGTTCATTTTCAGCCCAAGAGCCAATCTGCGCTACAATCCCGTCGAAGACATCTCTTTGCGCTTGTCCTATAGCGAGGGCTTCCGTGCTCCTCAATACTTCGATGAAGAGATGCACGTAGAGCTTGCCGGAGGCACACCCGTGACACGTGTCCTCTCTAAGGAACTGAAAGAAGAACACTCGCGCAGCGTGAGCGGTTCGATTGACTGGTACGGACGTTCGGGAGATTGGCAGTTCAATCTGATGCTTGAGGGATTTGCCACGTTTATCTCCGACCAATTCATCGCCTCGCCAGTGGAGAGAGAAGAAAACGGCATCACCATCCGTACCATCGTCAACCAGAAAGAGGGTACGAGCAAAGTGTATGGAATGAATCTGGAAGGTCGATTGGCCTATGGAAAACTCTTCGATTTGCAATTGGGGACAACGCTTCAGCGAAGTCGCTATGGGTTGCCAGTGGTGCTGGAAAAGGCTGACGAAAAGACGGGACAGCGAAAGATTACAACCTGGGATTTTGAGCGTACTCCCAATCTATACGGCTACTTTGTAGCCACCCTGCGTCCCACCCACCACCTCAGCCTGAACCTCAACGGCACGTTTACCGGAGCCATGAAAGTCTTCCACAAAGCCTATGATGGAGAAATAGACGCTACAAAAATCGACGACAGGGGTTTCTTCAACTACGAGGCGGACGGACAATGCTACAAAGGCGTGGCAGAAGGCTTTGCCTATCTGAAAAAGACCCCTGCGTTTTTCGAAATGGACTTTAAGGCTGCCTATGAGTTTCACCTCGGCTCGACAATGGAACTGGAACTGAATGCCGGTGCCCAAAACATCTTCAACAGCTTCCAAAGCGATATGGATAAAGGTCCTGGGCGGGCTTCAGATTTCATCTACGGGCCCATGCTGCCACGAAGAGTTTTCGTTGGTACTAAAATATCTTTCTAAGATATTGAAAGATTTAGCAAGCACCCGAGACAAGTCGGGCATCACATACAACAAACAAAAACAGAAACCGTATGAAAATAGAAAAAATCAACGATTGGTTTGCCCGTCGGGGCAAATGGATGGTACAAAGACGATGGCTGGTACTAAGCTTATTTATCCTCTTCTTTGCCATAGGATTTACAGGATTAAGATACTTCAAAGTGAGTGCTTCGTGGGAGGATTACTTCCTCGAAGATGATCCGATGCTTGTCAAGACCGAAGAGTTTAAGGAGATATTCGGCAATGACAATTTCGCCGTC
>JBGYWU010000017.1:0-15924 GCA_041842265.1 Candidatus Limimorpha sp.
GAAAATAAGACTGCTTTATGTTGCAATGACAAGGGCAAAACAAAACCTCACAATTCACCTCAATGGTAATTATCTTGACGATATTTCTTGTCAACACATTGAACAAATAAGAGACAACTCTCAATACGATCAATCAAAATTGTTGGTAACACAACTGTCTCACAAAGATATTTGGCTGGACTATTTCATTTCAAAACAAGGCATTATAGCGAACCACAAAAGTGGTGACATATTAATTCCGAACAACGATGGGTGTTTTGACAAAAATGGAAATTGTATTGTAAAATTTTCAAACGGCTACAAAGAGAAAATAATCGAATATGAAAAAACGGGATATAAACTGTCAGAATCGAAAATAAACTATATCGTATATTGGCAGAAAGAAAATCAAGTAGACGAGATCCTAATAGTTTTGCCGGAATTGAAATTTATTAAGCAAGATGTCCCCCATAATGTAGTCCTACGCCATAGTATTATTGGTTCCGAAGTTTGAACCACAGATATGCAAGGTCAAGTTGGTTTTCGTTTTCGGGTTGGCGTTGCAAATATTGATATTGTTTCTCATCCACTAGTGTTTTTGTCGTTTATTTGTGTCAAGCCGCCTCTTCAGATGGCGTGCAGTATAGCAAGGTACGGCACAGGCCGAGCAGCTCGCATTGTTGGCGAACGCTCGGCTTCCCCCTTTTGGAAACCATGGACTTGCGCTCTTCCTTGCCCATGGCGACAGCTTTATTGTAGGAAGTCCACGTCCATCGTCAGTGAGCCGATGGGCTTGTAAAGCTGCTCGATGGGCTTGTCCTTGTCGCTCTCAGCGGTTTCTCCGCATTCCTTGAAAACGCTTGCGCTTTGATCTTTCAGCCGGTTCTTCCATTTCGTAATCAGATTGGGGTGAACCTCGTACTCCTTACTCAACTCACTCAATGTCAGCTTCCCTTGTAGTGCTTCCGTGGCGGCTTTCGCCTTGAACTCCGCCGTGAACTTCTGGTGACTCCTTGTTTTCGTGTTGGTCATCTTTTTCCCCCTTCGTTTCTGCAAACGATAACCTCATTAGCCTTTGGTCTAAATTTTAGGAAGCATTATAGAGCTAGGCAGGATACTTTTATCCAACACGGACAAGTCTCATTTTTTCAAGGAACAAGAATTTTGCAGGAACCCGAAAAAGTAAGGTAGAACGATAATGGAAGATAATAAACTCTGAAAACGACTCTCCATCTCCTTTTCCCTTATCTTTGCCCCGAAAACAAACCTTATGCAACGCAAACGCATTTATCTCTGCCTTGCCCGCATGAGCGAGGCCGGTCTTGAGCAGAAATACGTCCAAGAAGCCTTCGACACCAATTGGGTGGCACCGCTTGGGCCTAATGTTACGGGCTTTGAAGCGGATTTGGAACAGTTTGTGAATGAAGCCCAAGATCCCCGTCATGCGATTGCCGGGCACGTCCCAAGTATCGAAAGTCCAGCCAATAATACCGGCGTTTCGGCAGGTTCAACGGCCTTGTTGGAAAAAAAGGTCGTAACGCTCTCTTCAGGCACTGCGGCCATTCATTTAGCACTTCTGGCCTGCGGCGTGGGGCCAGGCGATGAGGTCATCGTACAGTCTTTCACCTTCTGCGCCTCCTCAAACCCCATTACCTATCTTGGAGCGACACCCGTCTTTGTGGACTCGGAAATAGACTCTTGGAACATGTCTCCCGAACTCCTTGAAACGGCCATCAAAGACAGCATCACCAAAACCGGCAAGAGACCTAAGGCCATCGTACCGGTAGCCCTTTATGGTATGCCCTACGACACCGACAGCATCATGGCCATCGCCAACCGTTACGACATTCCCGTCATCGAAGATGCCGCCGAGGGTTTCGGTAGCCGTTGGCGGGGACAGGTGCTGGGCACCTTTGGCCGATATGGTGTGCTTTCGTTCAACGGCAACAAGATGATCACCACATCAGGCGGCGGAGCCCTGGTGTGTCCCAATCAGGAAGCCAAGAACAAGATGATGTGGTATGCCACCCAAGCCCGTGAGGCATATTCTTACTACCAGCATGAGGCCATCGGATACAACTACCGCATGTCGAACATCTGCGCGGGTATCGGGCGCGGACAAATGACCGTTGCCAACGACCATATCAAGCACCACAAGCATATCTTTGTGCTCTATAAGGAGCTGCTGAAAGAAGTGGAAGGCATTAGTATCCATGGCAACCCCGACGAACGTTACGACAGCAATTTTTGGCTCAACACCATCACCATTGATCCCACACTGCGCATCAGAGAGCAAGAGAACGCTTACAATACCATTGTCCATAACGCGGAGGACGATATGGCAGAAGCGGTACACACATCCGACAATGCCCACACCGACTGCGAGCCAAACGACAATGTTGAGGCGTTGCGCGTTTGGCTTGACCAAAGGGCTGTCGAAGCCCGTCCGCTATGGAAGCCATTACATAAGCAGCCTGTATATAAGGACATGCCCGCTTATGTCAACGGGGTTAGCGAGGCTCTCTTCAAGACGGGTCTATGCCTGCCGAGCGGACCTCATGTTACGGATGAAGACGTGAAGTATATTGCGGATTGTATCAAATCAGCAATAATATAACGCTTCAACTAACTGACAATAAAGAATTTGAACGAATTGGAGGACGGCATCAAACTCGCTCACTGCAACTTCCTTAACTATTGAAGGCAGTGCAAAGAAGAAAACTCTTATCGACGGCTTCAGAAAGCATGGATTCCGCGCTACCTCATCATCCGGCGCAGGGATGACATGCTTTCAGATGCCTTTTTTGCCTTAACATGTTTTTATGGTCTTTGTTATCGCTTTATTTTTTACCTTTGCAGAATCTTTTTTGCCACACATTGTTATGTGGTAATGGGATGGAAACAAGACAAATTGTTGAGTTGCAATTTTAAGAATATCAATTAATTATACAACAATGGAAGAAAAAAAGAGACTCTTTGAGGAATTTCCGCCCGTGAGTACCCAGGAATGGGAAGCGGTCATTGAGAAGGACCTCAAAGGTGCTGATTACAACAAAAAGCTGGTTTATCGCACGACCGAAGGATTCCAAGTGAAGCCATACTACCGTGCCGATGACCTTGCCGTAATCCCATGGACAGGTCTGCAACCTGACGAGTTTCCATACGTTCGCGGCAACAAAGCCGAAGGCAACGCATGGCTTGTTCGTCAGGACATTACTGTGAAAGATGTGCATGAAGCCAACAAGGTGGCGCTCAATGCCATCAGTCGTGGTGCCAGCAGTATAGGATTTAAACTGGAGTATGACAAGGCTTACGATGTCAACGCCATCTCGACCTTACTCAACGGTATCGACCAGAAAGCGGTGGAGATTAACCTCTACAACAACAAGTATCACTTGCCGCTGTTGGAAATGCTGTCGAAGGTTCCGGGCATTAAAGGTTCGCTCAACTACGATCCATTGACCCGTTACCTGCGTCGCGGCGTATGGTATGTGTCTGAGAACACCGACATGGAGCTGGCCTATATCATGGTGAAGGCCGACATGCCCGGCTTCCACACCATAGGGGTCAACGGCCATGTGTTCACCAATGCCGGCTCGACCATCGTTCAAGAAATGGCCTTCAGTTTGGCCGTGGGTGCCGAATACCTCGACAAATTGACAGAGAAAGGTCTCACCATCAATGAGATTGCGCCCAAGATGCGTTTCAACCTTGCCGTCGGGCAGAACTATTTCATGGAACTCGCCAAGATGCGTGCCTACCGACTCTTATGGGCCAATATTGTGAAGGCCTACGGAGGCAAGGAGGCGTATGCCAAGATGCATATCCATGCCACCAACGCAGAGCTTGGCATGAGCCTGTATGATGCATACGTGAATATGCTGCGTACCACAACGGGCACCATGTCAGCCGTCCTCGGCGGTGTGGATTCGTTCACCGTCATGCCTTTCGATGTGCCGTTTGAGTTGCCTACCGACTTTGCTGACCGTATCGCTCGCAACCAACAGCTTATCCTCAAGGAAGAAGCCCACTTCGATAAGGTAGCCGACCCCGCTGCCGGATCCTATTATATCGAGAACCTCACTGAGAGCCTGGCCGCTGCAGCTTGGGACCTGTTCAACAAAATCCAGGACGAAAGTGGTTATCTTGAAGCCGTCCGAAAGGGCATGATTCAAAATCTCATCAAGGAAAGCGCTGCCAAGAAATTCAGCAACGTGGCCACGCGCCGTGAGACCATTTTGGGCACGAACCAGTTCCCGAACTTTACGGAATCCATGAAATCCGCTCCCGAAGCTTGGGTCTTTGAGGCTGACGACCGTCGCAACGAGAAGGCAGAGGTTGAGACCATCGTGACTTTCCGCGCCGCACAACAATTTGAGAAGCTGCGCTATGCCACTGATGTCTATTCCCATGACCACAAGCGTCCTGTAGCTTGGATGTTCACTTATGGCAACCTTGCCATGCGCAAAGCCCGGGCCAACTTTGCCTCCAACTTCTTCGCTTGCGCCGGCATCCAGGTAGTCGACAACCCGGGCTTCAAAACCTTGGACGAAGGCATCGCCGCCGCCCGTGAGGTGAAGCCCGAAATCTTAGTCATCTGTTCTTCCGACGAGGAATACGGAGAAGGCAACGCCCTAAAGATTTATGAGGAGTTGAAGAACGAGACCATCGTGGTGCTCGCCGGTAATCCAGAAGGTACCGCCGACATCCTTAAAGAAGCCGGATTGAAGTATTTCATCCACGTCAAAAGTAACGTGCTTGAGACTTTGCAGGATTTCCAAAAACAATTAGGTATAACAAAATGATGAAAGGATAAAACAATGAAACCTAATTATAAAGACATCAATTTCAACGATATACCTAAGCATGCAGGTCTTGTCTTGCCGAATGGCGAACCTTGGGAGACCTCAGAACACATCATGGTGAAGCCCGCCTACACCGAAAAAGACCTCGAAGGCATGGAACACCTCAACTATGCCGCGGGTATCGCCCCTTTCCTTCGTGGACCTTATTCAACGATGTATGTGATGCGTCCTTGGACCATCCGCCAATATGCCGGCTTCTCCACTGCTGAGGAGTCGAACGCTTTTTACCGCCGTAACATCGCTGCCGGTCAGAAAGGTTTGTCGGTGGCTTTCGACTTGGCCACCCACCGTGGCTATGACGCCGACCACGAGCGTGTCATGGGTGACGTGGGTAAGGCTGGTGTGAGCATCTGTTCCGTCGAAGACATGAAAGTGCTGTTCGACCAGATTCCCCTGAACAAGATGTCAGTCTCCATGACCATGAACGGTGCCGTGTTGCCAATCCTGGCCTTCTACATCGTCGCCGCTTTGGAACAGGGTGCCCAGTACGAAGAACTGCAAGGTACCATCCAAAACGACATTCTGAAGGAATTCATGGTGCGTAACACCTATATCTATCCCCCAGAGTTCTCGATGCGAATCATTGCCGACATCTTCGAGTTCACCTCGCAGAACATGCCGAAGTTCAACAGCATCTCCATTTCGGGTTACCACATGCAGGAAGCCGGTGCCACTTCCGACATCGAGATGGCTTACACCCTGGCCGACGGGTGGGATTACCTCCGCACGGGTGTCAAGGCGGGCTTGGACATTGACGCTTTTGCGCCACGTTTGTCCTTCTTCTGGTGTTCGGGCATGAACCATTTCATGGAGATTGCCAAGATGCGCGCTGCCCGTATGATTTGGGCGAAGATTGTGAAAACCTTCAACCCGAAGAGCACCAAATCGCTGGCTCTGCGTACCCATACACAGACATCCGGCTGGAGCCTCACCGAGCAAGACCCGTTCAACAACGTTGCCCGTACCTGCATCGAGGCGATGGGAGCCGCCTTGGGACACACACAGTCGCTGCACACCAACGCCTTGGACGAGGCCATCGCCCTGCCCACCGACTTCAGTGCCCGTATCGCCCGTAATACCCAGATCTACATCCAGGAAGAGACCAACGTCTGCCGTGTCGTAGACCCGTGGGCGGGCTCCTATTATGTGGAGTCGCTGACCAGAGACCTCTACGAGCGGGCTTGGGGCCACATCCAAGAAGTAGAAGCTATGGGCGGCATGGCCAAGGCCATCGAGACAGGTCTTCCGAAAATGCGTATCGAGGAAGCTGCCGCCCGCAAACAAGCCAAAATTGACTCGGGCCGCGAGACCATTGTCGGCATCAACAAATTCCGCCTCGACCACGAAGACCCGATTGAGACCTTGGAGGTCGACAACACAGCCGTCCGTGAGTCGCAAATCAAGCGCTTGAAGGAACTCCGTGCCAACCGCAATGAGGCCGATGTGCAGCGTTGCCTTGACGCTATCACCAAGTGTGCAGAGACCAAGGAAGGCAACCTGCTGGCTCTGGCCATTGAGGCTGCCAAGTGTCGTGCCACCTTGGGTGAGATTTCCATGGCTTGCGAGAAAGTCGCGGACCGTTACAAAGCAGTAATCCGTTCAATATCAGGAGTGTATTCTATGGAAACGAAAAACGATGCAAGATTTGCCGAGGCGGTGGCCAAAGCCGACGAGTTCGCCAAGTTGGAAGGCCGCCGTCCGCGTATCATGATTGCCAAGATGGGCCAGGACGGTCACGACCGTGGCGCCAAGGTAGTGGCCACGGGCTATGCCGACATCGGCTTTGATGTCGACGTAGGGCCGCTGTTCCAAACGCCCGCCGAGGCTGCCAAGCAGGCTATCGAGAACGATGTCCATATCATGGGCGTGAGTTCGCTGGCGGCTGGTCACAAGACTCTTGTGCCGCAGGTTATCGCTGAGCTCGAGAAACTGGGCCGTCCCGACATCATGGTCACTGTGGGCGGCGTGATTCCCGCGCAGGACTACCAGTTCCTTTACGATTCTGGTGCCGTGGCCATCTTTGGTCCCGGAACGGTGATTAGCGATTCGGCGATTAAGATGCTGGATTTGCTGATAGCGGCAAGGGAACAATAATATGGCATTGTAGAGACGTTTCCTGAAACGTCTCTACAGGGACAAACGAATCCCGTCATTTTTGGCGGGATTTTTTTATTACATTTCAGCAATCTGTCAATAATCGTCTCATGTAATAGCTTGGAGAACTCATCTGGTAGTGTTTCAATCGGTGTGTCCGAAGTCTGTTGACTTCAGGGATGCAATGCAAAATTAGGCAATATTTTGCATATCAGTCATAATTGTTGAAAAAAACGTAGTTTTGCCATGCGGCCGGACAAGGAAACGGGTTCTGCTGCAACAACCGAATCGATGGCCTAAACACAAGAAAAAGGATGGCCAATTTATGTCCTCATCAGGAAAAGCCAAGAACACTAGCGAACCGGACCTCTTGCGCGTTTCTTTCTTTGGACCATTCTATTCCGATTGCCACGTGATGTTGCTTGACCCTGATTATCAATATATTTTGTCGGATAGCAAAAGTGCGAAATACTTTTGGGTCCTCTCCCGTACGCCCCAATGGAGGGAAGCGTGAAAGAAGCCTTCCTTATCGAAGGCGCCCGTAGAGGCTATGATGTTAGCCAACTCATTTGGGTAAAGCAGGAATAACTGGATTCGCCTTGTTTTCACGATAGCGCCACTTCCATCCATTTCCCATCCTTGAAATTAACCACGCTGCGATACCCTGCTTTTTTCATGGCTTCCTCGGCAGCAATGAACTCCGATGAGATTTCGCTGAAGTAGTGCGCATCGGCGGAAATGATGGCAGAGATACCCATCCTGCAAGCCTCCTCCATCAGCCAAGGCGATGGATAGAACCCGTTGTAGCGTTTCTTGTAGAGGCCACGTGTGTTGATTTCCATGACCAAACCTTTCTGACGGATGAGATCGAGGGTTTCGAAAGCGAGTTTGCGGTACCAAGGTTCTTCTTCGTGGAAATACCTGTCGTGGTTGTGCATCTTGATTTTGTCGAAATGCGCTATGATGTCAAACTGTTCGTTTTCAATCATCTCATTCGTCTGTTCGTAGAAACGCCTTACGGCCTTTCGGATGTCGCCGTCGAAGAAACGTTGCAGACCCTCATCATAGATCTCCCATTTAGGGCCGTCAATGAACCAGATTTCGTCAGGATTGGCCGACTGTCCGACCAAATGTACACCACCAATCAGATAGTCAAGGTGATATTTCTGTTTGGTTACGGAAAATGTCTCGGAAACGCCTGTGATGTAATCAGCCTCCAGAGCGCAATACAAGTCGATTTGGCCGTTGAATTCTTCTTTCAGTTGCGCGATTTCTTCCACATAACAAGGCATGTCCGTCTCCTTGACGGAGAAATTGTTGTCGAAAGGCAATGGGCTGTGTTCAGAGAAGCCAAGCGTTGCAAATCCTTGTCGGACGGCTTCTTCCACGATTTCTCGTGGCTGGGATTTGCCGTCGGAATAGATGCTGTGGGTATGCAGGTTGAAATGTTGCATGACGGTTATTATTCAGAATTGATGATTTTATAGACTTTGTCGCCCCTTCGCACCAACGACTTCACGGGGATGGAACAATAATCGCCTTTCACGGTCTGGCTGACAGTGCCTAAGTCAACGCGGATTTCGCTCAGCGTATCCTCGTAAACGCCCGTGGTAGGCCCAATGACCATAATCGGGTCTCCCAAATTCAGGTCGCGGCTGTCCATGCGGATCTCAGCCACGCCCAACTTGCTGTAGTAATTGGTGACCAGTCCCACATATTCTTTGCTCCGCGTGGCGTGAGAACCATATTGCTTCGACCATTCAAAGGTTTTGCGGCCCAAGTAATAGCCGTCCCAAAAGCCACGGTTATATACACTGCTCAGGCGTTCCAACCAAGCGTCAATTTTCTCCTGTGTGAAAGTCCCTTCTTGTATGGCTTTCACTGCCTCGCTGTAAACCGACACGGTCAATTTGGTGTATTCTGGCGAGCGCCCGCGGCCTTCGATTTTCAGGACTTCAACACCCGCTTCCAACACCTGGTCCAAAAAAGGCAGGGTGCAAAGGTCTTTTGGCGACATGATGTATTCATTGTCAAGAGTCAGCTCATAGCCTTCCTCAAGCTCTTGCACCTTGTAGCCCCGACGACAAAGTTGCAGACAAGCCCCTCGGTTGGAAGAGGAATTGAAGAGGTCTTGGCTCAGGTTGCATTTGCCCGAAATGGCCATGCACAATGCGCCGTGGCAAAACACCTCAATGCATACCAAGTCGCCATGTGGCCCGCGAATCTGCTGTTTCTCAATCTGTTCAGTAATATGCCTCACCTGGTCGAGATTCAGTTCACGCGCCGTTACCATCACATCCGCGAACTGCGAATAATAACGCACCGCTTCAAGATTGGTGATGTTGCATTGCGTAGACATGTGGACCTCCACCCCAATCTGCCGCGCATATTGGATGACACTTTGGTCGGAGGCGATGATGGCCGAGATGTCATTGTCCTTTATGGCATCCAACAGTTGGCGTATTTCTTCCATCTCATCATCGTAGATAACCGTATTGACTGTAACATAACTCTTTACACCGTGAGCTTTACATGTTTCTGCCAATTGGCGCAAGTCATCCAATGTGAAGTTCTTCGCCGACCTCGAACGCATATTGAGTTTTCCTATGCCGAAATATACGCTTCCGGCACCAGCCTGAATAGCAGCCGACAGGGCTTCGTAAGAACCCACGGGAGCCATGATTTCTATGTTTTTCTTCATGGGGTACACTAATAAAAAACCAGCTTGGAACTCAAGCTGGCATGACCCAGTCGGGATGACAAGATTCGAACTTGCGGCCTCTTCGTCCCGAACGAAGCGCGCTACCGGGCTGCGCTACATCCCGAACCGTTTACGCTGCAAAAATACAACTATTTTCTTAATATGGTGCCATATATTGTCCTGTTTTTTATTCCAGCTCAAAAACCGATGACGCACAGATGTTCCAAAAGGATTTTCAATCCAATGACAATCAGTATAATACCTCCAACAATCCCCACCAATCGCTCCAATTTGGAGCCGAACATGTTGCCAATCTTCACGCCCAATACAGAGAACAGGGAGGTGGTGATACCAATGATCAGCACCGCCAACCAAATCTGCACCCGAACACAGGCGAACGAAACACCTACAGCCAAGGCATCAATACTGGTGGCAAGGGCAAGAAAAAACATGGTCCTAAAATCGAGAGCGGCACCAAAGCGGCGGTCTCCATTACCCCAAATGGCATCGCGAATCATGTTGACCCCTATCAAAAAAAGCAGTCCGAAAGCAATCCAGTGGTCGACAGATTCGATAAGCAGTTGAAATTGAGAACCCAAGAAATAGCCAATCAGCGGCATTAAGGCTTGGAAAACGCCGAACCACAAGCCGCAAGTCAAGGCCATACACCATGAGAAGCGCTTGGCCGACATGCCTTTGCATACCGACACCGAAAAAGCGTCCATCGAAAGTCCAACGGCAACCAACAGCAGTTCAACAACTCCCATACTCGATTATTATCGTATCGCAAAAATAGAACTTTTTTCAAAGAGGCTTGCATAAATTTACAAAAGTGCCTAATTTTGCGCAGCAATTAACAAACCCAACCATGAAAAAGCCATTGCTTCTCATCCTTGCCCTGCTTTTGGTAGCCTCAGGCTACGCTCAAGAAAAGGGAGCCAAGAAAGAAAAAGAAAAGACCTATAACGAGAGAGGCGAAATCGTCAAAAAAGGCTGGAACTTCGGTCCCCTGCCTGTGGTGGGCTTCGATGCCGATTTGGGTTTCCAATATGGCCTGTGCTGTGACATCTTCAACTATGGTGACGGCTCGCATTATCCGCGTTACGACTTCAAATTCAATGTAGAGGCTTCGCGCTACACCAAAGGTTCTGGCGTGTTTCGCTTTTACGGCGATATGCCCTATATCGTGAAGAACACAAAGCTTTTCTTTGATGTGACTTACTTCTATGCCAAGAAATATGAATTCTTCGGTTTCAACGGTTACGAAGCTAGTACCTTTGACCCCTATGCTGGTTTGGAAGGCTCGAGGAGTGGCTACAATTTCATCAACCGCAACCAGTTCCGATTCGTGGGCAGTATGCAAAGGCCGTTCTTCCAAGTGCCGAACCTCTATTGGACTGCGGGCTTGGCCTATTACAACACAACGCTCTCTCCGTTGGATACTGTCAAGATGAGCGACTATGCCGGCCAAACCTCGTTGTATGACAATTATGTGAAAACAGGTGTCATCAAGGCAGATGAAGCCGCTGGCGGCAACACCACACAAATCCGGCTCGGCATGGTGTATGACAGTCGCGACCATAACAGCGACCCGACCAAAGGCATTTATGCCGAAGCCACTCTTGTCGGTGCCCCCGACCTCATCGACCGCAAGGGCTATGGCAACCTGTCGTACACTTTCTTGTGGAGACAATATGTGCCGTTATACAAAGACAAACTCACTTTCGCCTATCGTCTGGGTGCCCAAAACCGCATCGCCGGCAATACACCGTGGTATATGATCAACAACCTGAACACCTTGTTCTTCCAGAAGATGTACACCGAAGGTTTGGGCGGCAGTACGACCCTGCGCGGCGTGAACCGCAATGCTGTCATCGGCGAGGGCTTCGCATTCGGCAATGTGGAACTGCGCTGGCGTTTCTTCGATTTCCAGTTCGTCAACCAGAATTGGCAGGTATCCCTCAATCCCTTCTTTGATGTAGGCATGGTAACACAGAAATTCCGTGAAGAGGAGATGATACAGGCCGATATGCTCAATACCGGAGACATACTCCAACTACGCAGCGGCGAAAAAGAGAGCCTCCATACCAGTGCGGGTTGCGGCTTAAAACTCATCATGAACCGCAATCTCATCGTGTCCGTCGACTTTGGAAAAGCCTTGGACAAGCGCGACGGAGAGAAGTTGAAGACCTTTATCGGGCTGAATTACATTTTCTGATCTTTTCGGAAACCAATCTATAGGAATTCCTAAAGGAAATGAAAACATAGGAATCGGTCGGCGAAGAACTTCGCCGACCGATTCCTACTTTCGATCGATATGTATTGGACTTCATTCCCATCAACACATTACATTTACTTCGTCTTGCCTTGGTTGGCGACAGCGGCCATCAAGGCGGCTATCTTTTCAGGGTCGCCAAGGAAAAAGTCCTTTTGGAGCTTCATACTATCATCAAATTCAAAGACATAGGGTATTCCTGTCGGGATGTTAAAAGCAATGATTTCATCGTTGCTCATGTTTTTCAACACCTTGACGATGCCACGGAGACTGTTGCCATGAGCCACCACCATCACTTGGTTGTGGGTCTCGAAGGCTTTCATGATGTTGTTCTCATAATAAGGCATCACACGTTCTATGGTATCGCACAGGGCTTCGGTGAGCGGAATTTGCTCGTCGGTGAGCTCGGCGTAACGCGGGTCCATACGGGGGCTTTTGGGGTCGTGAAGGTCAAACGCGGGCGGGCGCACATCAAAAGCCCGGCGCCACAAGCGCACCTGCTCATCGCCGTATTTCTCGGCGGTCATCTTCTTGTCGAGGCCTTGCAACTGTCCATAGGACTTTTCATTCAGTCTCCATGACTTGTACACCGGCAGCCAGTCCATATCCATAGCTTCGAGGGCCAGATTGAGGGTCTTGATGGCGCGTTTCAGGTAAGAAGTGAAGCAGATTTCAGGCTTGTAACCGTTGTCTTTCAGTGTTTTGCCTGCTTCTTTGGCTTCTTGCACACCTTTTTCGGAGAGGTCCACATTGGTCCATCCCGTGAACAGGTTCAATTTGTTCCATTCGCTTTCTCCGTGACGGATAAGAATAAGTTTCTTCATATTGATTAGGCATTAATTGTTGTTGATATTTTTTCTGGGTCTATGTCGTTTCTGTTCTTCTACAATTTCCGCTTCGGAGGCGGCCTCATTGGACGTATCGGATGAAGCGGCCTCAAGGGCAGTGTGCGCCCCTTCGGTCTCGATGCGGCGGAAAATATCGTCCTTGTCTCTGGGTCGCGCCACGTCGTGCCATACGAAGCCCGACAGATAGCGCGACGGATCCTTGAGGTCATCCTCCGGATACATCGTCTCGTTGATGTTTTTGAACGACTTAATGACGGAAACGCTTTGATTTTCCATATCGATGACCATGTTTTCCGACTTCGACACGTCGATACCAATGAGTCCGCCTTCGTCGTCACGGATCCAAAAGAGGGTTTCGGCACTTTCACCGTCCACATTGACACGATGGATGCTGCCGTTCCTGAAACGCGAGACGATGTCTTGCCCTTTGATCTGGTTGTAGCCCTCGATGGAATCCTGTAAGATGACAAAGGCGTTGCCTTTTTGCAACACCCAATCTATGCTCTTGTCTTTGACTTTGATGTCAATTTCTGTAGCGGTCATTTGGCTGTCTTTGGTCCAAAGGACGGGTATCACTCGCAAACGGATGGTGGAGTCAGCCATGAGGTAAGTCAAAGTATCGCATTTGCCCTGCATGTCCGACTTGAAGAAACGCACATTCCGTCGGGCAATGAGTTTTTTTGCTTCTTCCTTTTTTTTGTCAAAATACATGAACAGGGTGTCGCTGTGGACATAAAGCGAGTCACCGCCATTGTAGCTGATGGCGTAGGCGCTGTCGGTTGCGAAGGAAAGGCCTTTGTTTTCCCACAGCTCCATATAATCGCCGCGCATGATGACGCGATAGGAAGTGTCGATCATATCCACCCGGTTATAGGCCTGCGCCAAGCCCCGGTTGCGGTCATAGAAGATGGATTCGGACCACATCTGCTGGGTATCGTTGTACATATAGGGCCTTTTGTAGAGAAACACATGGTCTTCATTCACAAGATAATAGCCTCGCTTCCCTTCCAACACATTCTCCTTATTAATGATGGTCGTCGGCCCCTCAAACCACATCTTCTCAATATTCGTATTGTAATACAAAGTGTCGGTAAACATCTGGTATTTCGGGCTCGTAACTTCCACATTCTCAAAGAAAGAGAATTCCTTTATGTCGTCGCGGTAATAGCCCATGCAACTGAAAAGGGTTTTGTCGCCACGATAGGTAGTTGCGCTATCGGGATAGCTGGCGAGATACAGGTTGCGGTCGTAGGTCAGATATTCGGTGTAGAGCCTGGTAGAGTCGTCGCGCAGAAGCACATTGTCGTGAAACTCCGCAAATCGGGTGTTGCCGTCATAGTTCAGCAAGTCGCTGAAAATCTCAACGCTGTCATTGACAATGATATGGACATTCTGATAGGCATCGAAGCTGTTGGTCTTCTGATAGAAATAGGCACTGTCGCAGAAGAAATACGCCGAGTCGTGGCGCATCTTCACATGGCCTATGAGCCGTTGCACATCGCCCATGCTCTTGGAGAATGTGGCTTTGTCGTAATGCTCAATGTGGATACGTGTCTTTTTCCGCGGTACGGTATCCTGTTCTTGTGCCACAACATGTTGTGACAGCAGTATTATGAATGATAATATGAGCAGGACTTTTCCCTTCATGGTGCTAAAATAACGCGCAAAATTAGGATTATTGTCCGAATTAGCAGTCTGAAACGAAAAAACATCTATTTTTGTGGACGATGACTTGCCACAACAATTCAAGCAAAAAACAATTCGACAAATGACCCTTAAAGAAGCCCAAACCACCGTTGACGAATGGATAAAGACCTACGGCGTGCGTTATTTCAGCGAACTGACCAACATGGCCCTGCTGACCGAAGAAGTAGGCGAGCTGGCCCGTATCATCGCCCGTACCTACGGCGATCAGTCGTTCAAGGAATCAGACAAGAACCGCAACATGGCCGACGAGATGTCTGACATCCTTTGGGTGCTGTTATGCTTGGCCAACCAAACTGGTGTGGACCTCACAGAGGCTTTTGCCAAAAACATGGAAAAGAAGACCTCACGCGACCGTGAACGGCACATCCATAACGAGAAATTACGCGACCCTATCGCATAAATTCACTGCTGTTTCACCAACTTAACGGTTCTGGTTCTGTTCTCCCCTTCCACTATTAGAGTAATCCCAAGTAACTGCCAACGCCTTCTATCCAAATCTCAATGGCACCACTGCTACCCCAAGGAAGATAGTCGTCCCTTTCAAACCAAATCTTGTTTCTTTCCTTGCCTCCGATCTGCTCAAAACTGACGGAATCAACGACAAAAGATTCCGCGAAATCTCTGAATATCAAAGTGTCGCCAACGCTGGTGTTGAAGTCATAGAACAATATTTCAGATGGAAAGCTATTTTGTCTTTTCCGTCCCCATACCTTTCCTTCCTCTTCCCTGAGCAGTGCAATCAGGTATGGGTTGCCTTCGCCGTCAATGCTAATGCCTTAGCTGCGGGTGTTGCCAGAAAAAGGTCTAACCGTATCGGTACAATTTATGTTTCTGTTGATGTTGTAAGTGGTAATCTGTGCGCTTACTTGAAGGTTTAGTAAACTGATAAATAGTATGGCAATTCTCTTCATTTTCTTATGAATTTGATATATATCGTTTTAAAGTTAGTTGTTATTTGGGCTATATACATTCCCTTTGGCTTGTTGGTAAAATCAATTTCAATTGTTTTATCTGTGGTCGATTGCGCACAGATGGTCTTTCCTGTCAAATCAACAATGCAAATCTGTTTTGTGCTTTCTTGTGTTTTTGGGAAAACCATTCGCAAAACATCCTCAACCAAGGTGTTCATTGTCACTGTTTGTACATCATCCGCTTCTTTGACATCCATCACTTCATAATCACATTCTCCATAACCCCATTCGATTAATTGAACCCCATCTTCAGAATAGCAGCGCAAAGGGCCCTCAACGCAAAGAGTGCCTACCATTGCCTGATCAAAAGGAAACAGGGAATGATCCATGCCGATTCCTTCTATTATGTTGTACAAGTACCAATTCTCATTGGAATTCATGGTTTCCATCATTTTTCTGACGGAACCG
Organism: Candidatus Limimorpha sp.; assembly: GCA_041842265.1. Classification (GTDB taxonomy): domain Bacteria; phylum Bacteroidota; class Bacteroidia; order Bacteroidales; family F082; genus Limimorpha. Next base: position 15,849 of record JBGYWU010000017.1, read on the forward strand.
TCGTTCAAATAATATAACTGACATTGAGTACAGTGATTGTATCGTCATATTTTGGAGCATACCAACTATCTCCTAC
>JBGYWU010000018.1:0-11429 GCA_041842265.1 Candidatus Limimorpha sp.
AGACGAAGACCAAACTCGGCAACGACGAGGTGATGGGTATCGTCAACTCCATCGTGGGACAGCAGCTCTCCGACTATTTGGAGGAACATCCCAAAGAGGCCAAGACCATCTTCGACAAGGTGACTCTTGCGGCACAGGCGCGTCAAGCGGCACGCAATGCCCGTGAGAAGGTGCAGCGTAAGGGTGCCCTGTCGGGCTTCAGCCTGCCGGGCAAACTGGCCGACTGTTCAGAGCGTGACCCCGCAAAGACCGAGCTTTACCTCGTTGAGGGCGACTCGGCAGGCGGTTCGGCAAAACAAGGCCGCGACCGTAATTTCCAAGCTATCCTGCCGCTGCGCGGTAAAATTCTGAACGTTGAGAAAGCCATGGAACATCGTGTGTTCGACAGCGAAGAAATCAAGAACATATACACCGCACTTGGGGTTACCATCGGTACCGAAGAGGACAGTAAGGCGTTGAATCTTGAGAAGTTGCGCTACCACAAGGTCATTATCATGACTGATGCCGATGTCGACGGAAGCCACATCACCACACTCATTCTCACTTTCTTCTTCAGATACATGCGAGAACTGATTGAGAAAGGCTACATCTATTGCGCCACACCGCCCTTGTATCTCATCAAACGCGGTACTAAACCCATCCGCTATTGTTGGACTGACGAGGAACGTTTCGCCAGCATGGCCGAGCTGACCAAAAACGGTGCCGTGGGCGGCTACGATGTGCAGCGATACAAAGGTCTCGGTGAGATGAATCCAGAGCAACTTTGGGAAACCACCATGGATCCCCAACACCGCACACTGCGTCAAGTGACCATCGAAAACGCCATGGAGGCCGACCATGTCTTCTCCATGCTGATGGGCGATGAAGTAGCGTGTGAGGCCGGTGCGGAAGCCTTGCAAGTGCGTACCGCCTTCGATGGTGTTGATATTATTGACATACGAGTGCAGGTTCTCCTTGTATTCGTTGTTGTACTCCAGGGCGATCTCGACCGGCACGCCATTTTTTTCGCCCGAGATGGAAATGGGTTCAGGAATGAGTTTATCGCGGTTGGCGTCAAGGTAGGCGATGAAGTCGATGAGTCCGTTTTGGGAATAAAAAGTCTCGCTGTGGAACTCGCCCTTCTCGTTCCTTTGGCGTTCATCGGTAAGTACAATGGTGATGCCATGGTTGAGGTAGGCCAGCTCACGCATACGGTTGGCTAAGGTACCATAATCGTACTCAGTGGTTTGGAAAATGGAGCCATCGGGAGTAAAAGTAATACGGGTACCGTTCTTGTCGGTTGTGCCCACCTTTTTCACATCATACAACGGCTTGCCGCATTCATATTCTTGTTTGTAGACTTGGCCTTCGCGATAGACCTCGGCGGTGAGGTGGGTTGACAGGGCGTTCACGCAACTGACACCCACGCCGTGCAGGCCACCAGAGACCTTGTAGGAGCCTTTGTCGAATTTGCCACCGGCGTGCAGCACAGTAAGCACAACCTCAAGGGCCGAACGGTGTTCTTTGGGGTGCATATCCGTGGGGATACCACGACCGTTGTCCAAAACACTTATGGAGTTGCCGGGCAGGATTCTGACATCAATGGTGTCGCAATAGCCAGCCATGGCTTCGTCTATGGAGTTGTCAACCACTTCATATACCAGATGATGCAAGCCGCGGAAATGGACATCGCCGATATACATGGCCGGTCGTTTTCGCACAGCCTCCAAGCCTTCGAGCACCTGGATCTTGCTGGCACCATATTCCTCACTTGCCAAATCTCTTTTTTCTTCGTCTGTCATTTTCAGATAGTTATGGTTTAAAAATAAAAATGCAAAGATACGCCTTTTTTGGGAATCGCACAAGAAAAAGTTGATAAATTGTTTTTTTATTCAAAGTGGCTCTACTAAGCTAAAAAGTGCCAAATTTTGGAAATGAGGTTTCCCGAACACGCAGGAACAAGAAAACCTTCATTACGAGAAAGGGCATTTTAAGACCATACAGTCTTTGCTTTCAGGCTGGTTCCGACCGCTGTTGTCATTCTTGCATGAAATCAGGAAGCGGTCGGTTTCGTTGTGCCACTGTCTTTATGTCAGAACCTCAACTTCACTCCGGCGAAAAACTGTATACCCGTAACAGGGTAGTTGTAGTACAACTGATATTTCTGGTGCGCCACATTGTCAAGCAGGGCAAAGGCAGCGAGTTGGTCGTTCACTTTGTAGTCGGCGCCAATACTGAGGTCAAAAACATTTTTCAGTTTCTTTGCGGTGAAATTGAAGTTTTGCCAATCGACCACGCCGTCCCACACCTTGGCATAGCGACCGCCTTGAAATAGCAGCGTAGTATTGAAAACCAACTTGTCGTCAAAATCGTAAGTCAGTTTCAGTTTGCCTTCCGTTGTGGGACGATACCAGGCGTATTGCTCAGTGGTGGGTTGGCAATCGTTGTAGGCGAAGCCTAAGTCTGCGGTAAGGCTGTTGCGCAACTTGAAGCGGACATCTGCCATGACGGTCACCAGTCGGGTCTCATCAAACACCAAGTCAAAGGTATTTAATACCGGATCCCATCCTGAAGGATAGTGGCTGGCGTCAGGGATAGTATACACAAAGAAAGGGTCGTTTTCCGTATGACGATAACGTATTCCTAAATGCAAATCCACAATTTCAATAATATTGGTGCGCACACCACCCTCAAAGGCAAGTTTCATATTTTGTACACGCAACGAAGGGTTGCACAAGGGCGAGACGAAAGGATTTTTTTCAATCACATCACCGATTCTCAGCAATTTGCGGCCACCGTTCAAGCCAGCATAAAACTCCAATTTCTTGTCCAAGACAAACAAGCTCCCGCTCAAATCAGGATTTACGGATATGAATTTGTCTTCGTCAGAGTCGCGAGTAGCGCCATATAAACGCACACCGAGTCGCAAACGATAGAACTCGTCGCTCAACTCGAAGAACGGATTGACCTTAAACAAGATATGGTCCACACCAAACAGATGGGTTCCTTGCCCCATCCGATAGTCGTACTGGAAACCCAAGTCCAAGCCGATTTTTTGCGGGTAGTTTTTGTCGCCCCAGAAATTGTCGGCATAATCAATCGAATAGCCAATATCAACAGCATGTTCTCTTTCAAACAAATAGTAATACTCCAAATTGGCCGCATGACCTAAGGCACCGACACGGGTAGAAGTGGATGCCAGTCCGACACGTGCGCCCACCTTATTATAAGTCATTTTATGGGAACAGGCAGCAATTTGTTCATTCGACAAAGGCGTTTCCTTCAGATTGACACCATAGTGATGGTACATGTCATTCTTATAATACACGCCACCGTTCACCTGGAATCCGTCAAAATTGCTTGACGACAGGTTGATGTCGAAAGCATTGTTCATATAGCTCGAAGGCAAGTAATCCTTGATTCTGAGCCAAGAGGAGTTGTGTTTGATGCCCACACCCAGGCCCAAGGTCTGGGTCAACATGGAGTTGTGTTTGTAAAGGAACAGCGGTGAGAGTCTGGTTCCGATACCGGTCATGAGGAAGTTTGGGGTCGGAGTACCCAATTTGTCGTTCTTGTCCACAAAGGCTGTCGGGCTGATTTTTTCCAGGTCGAGGGCAAATTTCTGTTTGGCCTCTTTTGGGTTGACTTCCGAGCTGGGAAAATTGTATGAAGGTTGGGGCGTTTCAGGGACAAGTTGAAGCTTGTTCACCTTATTCACTTTGGGTCGATATTTGCCCTCCACGGTAACTTGTTCCTCGTGTTGGGCGAAAACAGTGCAGGCCATAAGGGCCAAGATTGCTATCAGGAAAGTTTTTTTCATCTTACGTATTTTTGGTCTGCTGCCACATTTGGGCATGTTTATTCCGTCTCTAGGGGTTCAATGCCGTTGCTGCTGCTCACTTTGGGTTCCTTGCGTTCCACCTCGGCGAGTTTGGAGCGGGCTTCCTGTTTCAGGTCACTGCCTTTGTAGTTGTCGATGACACTGCGGAGTGTTTCCTTGGCCTGGAAGTAATTTTCCTTGGCCACATATACGTCGGCAAGCGCAATGAAAGACTTGGCGACCCAGTAATCGTATTTCGAGAAGTTGTTGGAGATGTCAAAAACCTTGTTTTCGGCCTCGTCATATTGTCCCAACTTGACCGAAGCCACAGCGGAGTAATAAGCGCTCTCTGCACCATACACCGACTTGTCGTTACGTGCACTCTTGTCAAGCCTCTCAATGGCGGCGTTATAGTTGGCCTTCTCGAAATACGACTTACCCACAATATGGTTGACTTGGTTCACCTGTTCGTCGGTCAAGTCTCGCGACTGGCGTAGGGTCTCGCCCATCTCGATGGCCTTGTCGTAGTTGCCCATAAAGAAATTGCTCTTCATGCTGCCCTCCAAGGCTTCCAAGCGTTTAAGCGGCTCTTCGGCAATGCGTGACAGGCGTTCGTAGTATTCGCCTGCCTTTTTGTAATTGCCCTTCTCGTATTCGACGCGAGCCATCTTTAGCAAGGCATTATCGGTATAGTCGTTGTCGGGTTGCGACAAAATATAAGTAAGGTGTGCGATGGCCTGGTCTTCCGTTCCCACCCTTTCGGCGCACTCGAGACCATAATAATGGGCTTTCAGCAGGTAGGCTCCTTGTTTGAAGTTGTCGAAGTAATACTGCAAGGCGGTCTGTGCCTTTTGATACTGACCGTCAAGATAAAAGCCCTCCGCATTGGCAAAGGCCAAGGAGTCCTGTTGGGTAACTTTCACCTGACCACCATTGGCATTGACGTAGCCAAAATACTCATTCAGGTTGTTCTGTTCCATGTAGATACTGCGGATGATGTTCATTGCCTCGCGCGACTCATCAGTGTTGGGATATGAGGCCACCAAGTTCTTCAGGTTGGTCAGGGCTTGGTCGTACTGGTTGTTGTTGTAATAAACCATGCCCACCTTCATCATCGCTTGCCGCGTGTAGCTTGACCGGGGGCGGTCTTTGATGAGACGGTTGAAGTTGGCGATAGCCGAACGTTTGTCACCATGGACAAGATAAGAATTGCCGATTTCAAACAAAGCCTGCTCATAGTAGGGTGTGCCCGGATAGGCCTGCAACAAATCGTTGAGCATGGTAATCTTTTGATTCACATTGCCCTTAGCCCCATAACAAAGTCCTTGTTGATAGAGGGCATAATCGGTGTTGCGCTTCACCACACGTGTAGCCATGTCGTAGTAGTTGATAGCCTGATCGTAACTGCGTTCCATGAAGTAGCAGTCGCCGAGGCGGATGTAGGCATCGCTTTTCAGATCGTTTTGGCTCTCATCGGCAAGTCGGATGAAACTCTTAAAATGTTCGGCGGCGGCATCATAGTCGGGTTTTTGGTAGTAGATGTAGCCCAAGTCGTAGTCGGCAAGGCTGTATTCGGGCAAACCCGTGGCCGCATTCATTGCCTTGAATTGGGTCAGATACTTGCCAGCTTTATTGTAGTCGCCCATCTGATAGGCCGACTCGCCCATCCAGAAACAGGCCTCGGCCTTTTTGGTCGCATTCTGGTGGCTGTTCATGATTTTGGAGAAATATTCCTGCGCCTTGTCGTAGCTGCCCTTCTGGAAATTGTCGATGCCTGTAGCGTACAACAAGTCGTTGTACACCACCTGCAATTCAGTGCTTTTCTTCTTCATGGCCTCCAAACGGCTGAGGGCTTCTTCGTTTTCCTTTGCGTTGAGCAGCAGATAGATAGCCATCTCCTCAGCTTCGGTCCTATGCTCCGAATTGGGATGGTCGGCGACAAAACCATCCAACAGTCCTACGGCTTCGTTGAAGGGGTCGGCACCCGGGATGAGGCTCAATTTGGCGTAATCGAACAAGGCTTCCTCACTGAGTTCCTCATCAAAGCCTGCCGAAAAGGCGGTATAGAACGCCGCTCGGGCGTATTTCAGGTCGCCTGTCTTGGCATAGCACGATGCCAGATAATATGAGGCATATTGAGAGAGTATGTCTTTGCTGCCTGCAATCTTCTGCAAGTCGGCTATGGCGCCTTCGACGTCTCCTTTCATCATCTTGCTGACCCCCATCTGATAGTATGCCTCACGCGAGATGCCACGGGTCAGGTTCTTGGTATAAATCTGATAGTACTCCAGCGCCTTGTCATAATTCTTTTGCTGAAAATAGGCATCGGCAACAATTTGCGCCATCTCTCCCTTGCGCTTCTTGTCGGCCTGTCGGATATTCTCGGGTCCGTCTTCGATCACCGACTGGTAATCGCCTTTCATGTAGTCGATTTGCATGATGTAGGAAGGCACCACCTTGGCATAGTCATGATGTGTGCGAAGCTGCCGAAAATTGCTCAAAGCCTCATCATATTTCTCTTTAACATATTGTATATGAGCATAATAATAACGGGCAGCATCTTTATATGCCCCATCATTCATCATCAAGCCGTGGAAATATGGCATGGATTTGTCAAGATTATTCGACTGGAAATAGGCATAGCCCATGTTGAACTGCATTTGTTGCGCCTCATCAGTGCTAAGCGACATGGCATCGGTGTTATCATAGATAGCCAATGCTTCCTTGTATTTTTTGTTCTGGAACAAATAGTTGGCATACAAGAAATTGGCATGTTTTGCCCAAGTGCTACTCGGGTTGTCGTTCACAAACTGCGCAATCTTGGCGGGTGCACCCGCCTGAGCGAGGTAAAGAGAGCTGACCGCCTCGTAATACTGGGCATCGACACAACGCTGCGATTTAGTGTCTGAGGCTTGGGCGCGATATTGGGCAAAAATGGAGAGTGCCGCGCCATATTCCCGATTCTGAAACAGCAGCACGCCTTCGTTGAAGAGGGCTTCAGGATTGTAGTTTTCGATATGCTTTTGGGCTGATACTGAGCTTGCTATCAAGCATAGCCACAGCAACGGCAGTGTTTTTATCGGACGGATTCTCATAGAATGAAATTTTTGACGAAAATACACATTTCTTTTGCTCGTTCGGCAAAAAAAAACTCAAAATTCTTGCAGAACGGCTTTTTGAAAACGCTCTCGGGGTGGTTTTATTATTAGAATACTGTGATCCGAAAGAAATAACAGACTCCGTTTCAAGCGCAATCTCCAAATAACTCTGTCCATCTCCTACTTTTCCTAAACACATGATCCCCTGAACACTTTGCGAGGTTTCCTGCAATTCACGGTTTGAGCCATTGCTGTTGCCATGCATTTTGCTGGTAGAATTGGAAGTGCGACGCGAGCATGAAAACGATGGCGGCTTTTTTGCCGCTGCAATCATTCCATATTGCAAACAAAAACAAAGAAAAACAAAGCAAATTCCACAAAAAAGCTGTAATTTTGCCGCGGATTTGGGTTCTTACCAAAAGAATAATAGGGAACCCTGTGCAATTCGGGGGCTATGCCCGTAGCTGTAAGTTCCTTCAGGGTCTGTAGCACATAGGTCACTGGTATTCATTATCGGGAAGACGCCGCGGACTGGGACGAGCCAGAAGACCTGCCCTTTTCCAATATTCGCAGCTTTCGGGAACAAGAGCTTGGGAATCAAAGGGAAACAACTCTGTTTCGCATTCTCATACTGTCCTCTTGCTGCTGTTTTTTGAAGTTGAACAAGTTATAACTGGGTTTGTATGAAGAAACAGTATCAAGCAGTTACGGCCGAAGAAGCCGTCAAAGTCATCAAGTCGGGCGACCACGTCCACATCAGTTCGGTGTCGAATGTGCCGCAATGTTTAGTCAAAGCCTTGTGCGACAGGGGCCGCGCCGGTGAACTCAAAAATGTTTACATCCACCACCTCCACACCGAAGGCGTCGCACCATACGTCAATCCTGAATTTGAAGGCATCTTCCAGCACAACGCCTTCTTTGTGGGCGCCAACGTGCGCGAAAGCGTTCAAAAAGGTCTGGCAGACTACATCCCTGTGTTCCTTGGCGAGACCTCAAAACTCTATCGCGAACAGTACATCAGGTGCAATGTTGCCATGATTCAAGTGTGTCCTCCCGACAAGTTTGGCTATGTGTCATTAGGCCCTTCCGTTGATGCCACGTTGGCCGCCATGGAGAGTGCCGAATTCACCATCGCGGTCGTCAACAAACACGTGCCGCGCACGCATGGCGACGCACTCATCCATATCAGCAAAATCAATTATTTTGTGGAAGACAACACTCCCCTGCTCACCGTCGACATGCCGCTGCCCAATGAGGTGGAGAAAACCATAGGCCGCTATTGCGCTGAACTCATCGAAGACGGCGCATGCCTCCAGATGGGCATCGGCTCCATCCCCAACGCCATCCTGTCGTGCCTGGGCAACCACAAGGACATAGGCATACACACCGAAATGTTTTCTGACGGCATCCTGCCCCTTATTAAAAAAGGTGTCATCACAGGAAGCAGCAAAAAACTCGACAAAGGCAAGATTGTTTCCACCTTCGTGATGGGTTCGCAAAAGATCTACAACTTCATCGACGGCAACCCTGAGGTGCTGCTGAAAGACGTGGGATACACCAACGACCCCTTCGTCATTGCGCAGCAGCCCAAGATGACCTCCATCAACTCGGCCATACAAGTCGACTTGTCGGGTCAAGTATGCGCCGACTCTTTGGGCGAGCGTATCTATTCCGGCGTTGGCGGGCAAATCGACTACGTCTACGGTGCTTCGCGCTCCAAGGGCGGCAAGGCCATCATCGCCATGCCTTCCACAACGCGCAAAGGCATCAACAAGATAGTCCCTGCCTTGGACCTTGGCTCAGGTGCCGTAACCACACGCAATCACATCCATTGGTTCATCACGGAATATGGTGCGGTCAACCTGTATGGCAGGTCGTTGCAGGAAAGGGCAAAACTCATCATCTCTGTGGCTCATCCTCAGTTTCAGGAACAGCTCGATGAGGCTGCCTTCAAGCGTTTCGGACCGCATTTCCATTACCTATGGAACAGCATAGTATAACCGATAACAGAACGGGAAGCGCTGTTCTCTTGTCTCTTAGTCCCGTGTATCATGTCAAAAACAAATGATAACCATGTTCAAAAGCATCAACCTCATCGAAATCTTCAGCTCCTTTGTCGTAATGGCGGCCATCATCGATATCTTCGGGTCAATTCCCATATTCGTAAGCATAAAGGAGCAGAACAAAGTCATCAAGGCCGGTCAAGCCTGCCTGACGGCCTTAGCCTTGTTTGTTGCCTTCTTCTTCGCTGGCGACGCACTCCTGAAGCTGTTCGGCATTGATGCCGCATCGTTTGCCGTGGCAGGCGCCTTCGTGTTGTTCATCTTGGCCGTTGAGATGATACTCGGTCGCGAGATCATCAAGAACGAAGGCACCAAGGGCGGCGCCAGCATCGTTCCCATCGCTTTCCCACTTATTGCCGGTCCCGGTGCGCTGACAGCCCTGCTCTCGCTGCGTGCCGACTATGCCGTCATCAACATCATCATCGGTTTGTTGCTCAACATCCTTTTGGACTATATTGTCATCAGCCAATTGGGCAGGATTCAAAAGCTAATGGGTGAGAATCTGATTTTCATTCTTCGCAAGTTCTTCGGTGTCATCTTGTTGGCGATTGCGGTAAACATGTTCGTCAACAATATTTCGGTCATTATCGGCAACGTGATGAAATAAGTCCTAACTTTGTACCTTTCATCCATCAAGCACAAACGCAAAACAACACCATCATGATGAATCTTTTCACCGGCTCGGGCGTAGGCCCCACCGTCCTGTATTTAGCCCTATCCACCTTCATCGGACTTCTTTTGGGCAAAATCAAGATTGCCAAAATCTCCTTGGGCATCACTTGGGTACTCTTTGTGGGTATCGCTTTCAGCGCCTGTGGCATCAGCCTCAATGCGGAGATGTTGCATGTCATCAAGGAGTTCGGACTCATCTTATTCGTGGTGGCTGTCGGCTTGCAGGTGGGCCCAGGCTTCTTCCGTTCGTTCAAGAAAGGTGGCTTGGCCATGAACTTGATGGCCCTGGTCAACGTGGCCATAGGCGTACTCATCACCATCATCATCGCGAAAGTTGCGAATCAGGATTTGGCTGACATGGCAGGTGTGTACACAGGAGCCATCACCAACACGCCCGGGTTGTCGGCTGCCCAACAAGCGGTTACCGAATTGGGCATTGAGGGTGCTGCCGACCGATTGGCGGCGGGCTATGCAGTGGCTTATCCCTTGGCGGTGGTGGGAATGATTGTGAGTTGCATTCTGCTCCGCTCCTTCTTCCGTATTGACCTAAAGAAAGAACCTTCTTCCCTTGAGTCAACCTCTGTTGCTAATGCTACGGGGAAAAAAGGCAAGGACGGTTTCCTGCTCATACCCATCTTCATCATCATCGCCCTCGGCATCATCGTCGGTTCCTTTCCCATTCCTGTTGGCATGAAAGCACCCATCAAATTGGGCTTGGCGGGCGGTCCTTTGGTAGTGGCCATCATCGGAGGCTGGCTTGGGGTCAAAAAAGATTGGTTCTGTACCGGGTTTACCGAAGGTCAGGGCATACACGCGCTGCGCGAGACAGGCATAGCACTCTTCTTGGCCGGTGTGGGCCTGAGTGCCGGCGGACAGTTTGTGGCCACGGTACAAGAGCACTATATTTGGGTCGTTTACGGTGTCCTCATTACCATGATACCTCCTGTCTTGGTTACCTTCTTTGGGCGTTTGGTGTTGAAGTTGAATTACTACACGCTGATGGGATTTATCGGCGGCTCACATACCGACCCGCCCACTTTGGCATTTGCCAACACCGTGGCTCCAGAGGGCTGCAAGTTGCCCAATATGGGTTATGCCACCGTGTATCCGCTCACTATGTTTCTGCGCATCTTCACTGCGCAGCTGCTGGTGCTGATGGCGATATAATATCATCAAGTCATTTTTTCTTTCATTTGATAGGCCGGCAACAGTCTTTCTGTTGTCGGCTTTGTTGTAAACAACGGGGAAGGCAGCCCAAACGGACTGCCTTCCCTCACTCAAAAAACCTAATGTACCCATCTTATTGCACAATCACTTTCTGAATCATGCGGCTGTCTCTCCATCCGATGGAGATGAAATAGATACCTTTATTGAGACTGCCAAAATCAAGATGGATCTTTTCGCCATGAGCATTACCACTCATAACACATTGTCCGACAAGGTCAAAGACACGGTAATTGAAGGTTGAAACCTCACTCAAGGAGAGTGTCAACCAACCTTCAGTTGGGTTGGGATAGGACACAACGGCAAACCGATTCTCATCCAAGCCTTCCACCTGGTTGATGGTAACATGCACATTGAAATTGACCGACTGACCGTTGCTGATGGCACGCAACTCAACATCGGCTTCGGCCTGCTCTTCCGCCAAACGATCAAGCGCCAATACTTTGCCGGACACCACAGCAGCGAGGGCCATTTCATTGGAGTTGGATACAAGTTCGTATTCAATCAATTCGTCGGGGTCATCGTCATCGGTGGCCACACCATCAAGATCAATATGGACAATCATTGGAAACT
>JBGYWU010000019.1:0-16568 GCA_041842265.1 Candidatus Limimorpha sp.
ATCGTTAGTCGGCAACGGTGTATTCTAATTCACCGTTAGTTTCATCATAAGAGAACTTGGAAACGTGAATCATTTCGTTCTGAGAATTGTAATCAGTTGCAGGGAAGTAAAGATAAGCATCCTCAGACAGATTTCTGCGTAAGTCCTCTACCCAAATGTAGTATTTGAAGCAAGTTCCTTCTTTACCAATGCATTTTATCTTACCATCATAGGTCAATACGCGTTCTCCAGGCACGGAATGTTCTTCCCAACCACCAGAAGAATCTCTTGAATCTCTGGTAGGTAAAAGACTTACAATGCTTTCGTTGAAAGCTCCCTTGTCTTCTTCTTTTTTGCAGGCCACAAACGCCGTGGCAACCGCAGCCGTAATCATGATGACAGCCAGTATTCTATTGATTTTAATCATTTTAATTTAATCTTAATTATGCGTTGTTTAAATGTTTTCGGCTTTGTGCGCTTCCCTCTCCGTTTTGCCTTGCGGTTAGGGGGTGTCTTGTTGTCTCACCGCCTATGTTTCGGATGCGCCCCGCCAACGGCAAGCCCGTGCAATGGCGAGGCGGCTGTTCTTATCTTGACGCATCTTTCTAATAACAGTTTTTGTCAAGTTTTGATTTGATAAAGAAAGCAAGAAACATTCCTATGACGCATTCCACTCCAAGAAAAATAGACTTGATTAAGCCATTTGATTCTCCCTTGTTTATAAGAAATGAGATGAGAAATGCAATTGCTCCCCCTGCGGCACTTGCAAAAAAAGCCTAACTGTTGATCTTTTCATAACGTGGTTGATATGGTTGATTAAAAAAAAGTGTTTTTCGGAGCAAAAATACGACAAAAAAAACAATTGTGCAAGGATTTTGGGGATTTTTTTGCCCGCTTGCACAAAAACTTCATTAAAGTAGTATCTTTGCGGCAAATTTAGCAACACAAAATCTAAAACAGATGTCCAAAAAACTCATCAACATGATTGCCTTAAGCGTCATCACATTAGCCTCGTGCAACTCGAACAACAAGCCGAAACCAGAGGCCGAAACCCCGAATCCGTTCCTCACAGAATACGCCACGCCGTTTAAAGTGCCACCCTTCGACCAGATCAAGCACGAGCACTATCTGCCTGCTTTTGAAGCGGGTATGGCGGAGCAACTGGCCGAAGTTGAAGCCATCGTCAACAACGGAGAAACGCCCACTTTCGAGAACACCATCCTGCCCTACGACAAGTCGGGAAACATCCTGAACCGGGTCAGCAATGTGTTCTTCAACCTCAACTCTTGCCTCACCAACGATGAGATGGTGGACATCGCAGAGCAGGTGCTGCCCATGCTCTCCAAGCACAGCGACGGCATCATGATGAACCCCAAATTCTTCGAACGCATCGACTATGTGTATCAACACCGCAACGAAGCGGGCCTCGACGACCAGCAAATCCGGGTTGTGGAGAAATACCATCAGGACTTTCTGCGCCATGGCGCAGGACTGCCTGCCGACAAACAAGAAGAACTGAGCAAAATCAATGAGCAACTCTCCACCTTGAGCCTGCAATTTGGCAACCATATCTTGAAAGAGAACGAACGTTTCAAATTGGTGATTGACAACAGGGCTGACCTTGCCGGACTTCCCCAAACCAGCATCGATGCCGCTGCCGAACAGGCCAAGGCGGACGGCATGGAAGGCAAGTGGGTGTTCACACTCAGCAAGCCCAGCCTCATCCCCTTCCTGCAATATGCCGACAACCGTGATTTGCGCAAGAATATCTATACCGGCTATGTTACACGCGGCAACCATGACGACGAGTTCGACAACAAAGCCTTGATCGGCACACTGTGCAAGTTGCGCGTTCAAAAAGCCCAACTGCTTGGTTACGACAGCCATGCCGCCTACGTCTTGGACAACAACATGGCGAAAAACCCTGCCACTGTTGACCAGTTTTTGACTAATATCTTCAATCCAGCTTTGAATGTGGCCAAGAACGAGCTTTCCGAGATGCAGGCCATTGCCGATGCCGAAGGCAGCGGTATCAAGATCCAGCCTTGGGACTGGTGGTATTATGCCGAAAAACTGCGCAATGCCAAGTATGCTTTCGATGAGAACCAAATCAAGCCCTATCTTTCGGTGGACAACGTACGCGAAGGTATGTTTGTGGTGGCCAACAAATTGTATGGTGTCACTTTCACGAAAAACGAGACCCTACCCGTCTATTTTCCCGGTGTGGAAACCTACGAAATGAAAGAAGCCAACGGTGATTTTCTCGGCATTCTATACATGGACTACTATCCTCGTACCAGCAAGGGCGGCGGCGCCTGGTGCACTGGTTTCCGCGAAAGCGGATACGACATCGAGGGAAAGAAAATTTACCCTGTCATCTCACTTGTCATGAACTTCACCCCTGCCAGCGGCGACACCCCTGCCCTGCTCACTTGGGACGAGACCGAGACCATGTGGCACGAGTTCGGCCATGCGCTGCACGCCTTTTTCTCTGACGGCCTCTATACCCGCACCTGCGGCAGCGTGCCTCGCGACTATGTGGAGCTGCCTTCGCAAATCATGGAGAACTGGGTCGCAGAGCCCGAAGTCATCCGCATGTTCGCCAAGCATTACCAATCGGGAGAAGTCATGCCCGACAGCCTGATCGCCAAGATAGAGAACAGCGCCTTGTTCAACCAAGGCTTCAACACTGTAGAACTGATTGCCGCATCCATTCTCGACATGAAGTTCCACGAGATGACCGACACTTCCGACATCGACGTCAACGCCTTTGAAAAGCAACAAATGGATGCCATCGGCCTGATCCCGGAGATTCTGCCCCGCTACCGCGCCACTTACTTTTCGCATATCTTTGACGGCGGTTACAGTGCCGGATACTATGCCTACACCTGGGCCGAGGTGCTCGACAAGGACGCCTTCAACTGCTTCAAGACCTCCGGCGATCTCTTCAATCCTGAGCTGGCAGCCTCATTCCGCAAAAACTGCTTGCAAGAATGCGGCAACGACGAAGGCATGGTGCAATACCGCAAATTCCGCGGACAAGACCCCGACTACGCGCCTTACCTCAGGGCACGCGGGCTGAAATAATAATTGTTTCGGGCCACCAAAATACGGTAGTCCGTAACAATAAAAACGATATTGGTCTGCCGTGATACGACAGACCGGCAATATGACGACACTGCATAGGGCTGTCAGGGCTATGTTTATGACAGCCCTACAAAAAGGCCAATAACATAAAAAATGAAACGTCTTGTTCTATTTCTGATTGCTTGCTTCTGCCTGATGGACACCCAAGCACAAGTCCCACACAAAACCATCAAATTGGCCCCGCCTCGCCCCAAAGTGGGCGTAGTGTTGGGAGGCGGTGGTGCCAAAGGCGCCGCCCACATTGGCGTGCTGAAGTACCTTGAAGAAATTGGCATCCCCATCGACTATGTGGCAGGCACCAGCATGGGTTCCATCATCGGCGGACTCTATGCCATGGGATATTCTCCAGACGAGTTGGCTCTGTTGATTGCAGAGATGGACTGGTCGCAATACGTCGGCAACAGCGTGGACCGCTCCGCCATGTCGGAAGAAAGCAGACTGCGCTACAGCACCATGGTCGTCAACATACCTTTCAGCCTCAATGGTCTTTTGTACAAAACGGAAAGCAGTACCCCCGTAAGTTTCATGCCCAGTGCCTATGTCAACAACACGGCACTGATCAACTTGTTCAACAACCTCTGCGTTGGTTATCAGAAAGAGATGGATTTCAACGAATTGCCCATCCCCTTTGCTTGCGTGGCCACCGACATCATGTCGGGCAACGAAATTGTCATCCGCGAAGGCAGTGTGCCCACAGCCATGCGGGCGAGCATGGCCATTCCCGGTGTATTCGCACCCGTCTACATGGAAGGGCATTGGCTTGTTGACGGAGGTTTGGTCAACAATTTTCCGGCCGATGTCTTGCAAGAGATGGGTGCCGACATCATCATCGGCGTAGAAGTACCCGACAAGAAACTGGGCCATGCCGATGACGATAAAATGTCTCTTCCAGATGTAATCAACAGACTGATTGACAATGCCGTAAGTTCAAAGAGGATAGAAAACCGGGAACGTTGCAACATCTACCTGGCACCCGACATCTCCGGCTATGGCACCTTGAGCTTCTCACACGATGCCATTGATACCCTTGTAAACAGAGGCTATCGGAAAGCCAAAGAATACCGTGAACCCCTATTACAGGTCAAGCATCATTTGGATTCCGTGCAAGGAAAGCCTTCAAGCAAGACACTTCGCGCAACAAAAGCGAGAAATCTGGCCGATACCCCGGTCTACGTCAGCACCATCGTCATTAACCAAAACGATGATTCACAAACCGAGTGGCTGCTTAACAAAGGCAAGCTCCAAGTCGGGAAACTGATGTCGGAAAAAGACATCAACAGAGCGGTTGACATATACAGGGGCACCGGGGCATTCGACGATATCACCTACAACTTGACCGAAAACGAGCAAGATACCACAAAAGACAGCTACACGCTCACCATGAATTTCAAGCCCACGCAACCCCATATCGTGGGCCTCGGCATACGTTATGACACCGAAGAGGGCGCAGCCATGCTTTTCAATGTCGGCCTTAACGAGAAAAAGCTGACAGGGTTCAAATTAGGCTTCAACGCAAAGCTGAGCTACAACCCGAGAATCAACATAACGGGTACCTATTCGAGCCTCAACCTCGCCAATTTCAAATTATCCTACGACTACCGCAGCCAACACTTCAAGGCCACCGGGTTCGACAGACGTGTTTCCAGCATCAATTTCGTGCAGCACATGGTAAGCACCTATATCTCACAATTCAATTGGCTCAACATCAATAGTGCCTTGGGTATCTCATATCTCGCCACTTCTTATGCCGAAGCCAGTCTGTTGAACTACACCAACGACAGTTTCAATCCGGTCTTGGCTTCCATTTCACATTTCCAAGGCAACCATCTGCTCAGCCCCTTCGTCAAGATCAGTTACGACAACCTCGACCATCCCTATTTTGCCCGACACGGTATCAATACTTCACTTACCGGGCACATCAACTTTGACTTGCTGGGCAGCACCAACACCACGCAAGACATTGGCTTGTCTTTCTTGGGTTACATCACCCCAAGCCAAGGAAAGTTCACCATCATCCCCCAATTGTACAGCCGCTGCATTTTTGGCGAACCGGCATACTCCAACTTGTGGAATATCGTTGGTGGTGAGATTGCACGACGGCACACCGACTACCACATGCCCTTCATCGGCATCGCCCATGTGAATAAGGCGCCCGACTTTGCTGCCATCGCCCGCATTGACCTGCGGTACAACTTCATTGGGAAGCATTACCTTACCGCCTCCTACAACTTCCTGTACGGCTTCTATCCTTTCGTGGAACACGTTGGTCCCAACGATGTGCATTACTCAGGCATTGGCATACGGTATGCTTACGACAGTTTCATCGGTCCCATTTCTTTTTCCATGCAATGGTCGGACGGCACAAACCGGTTCTCCGGCTACCTGTCCATCGGCTACGTCTTCTGAACGCATACTAACACAAACAATCCCGAAGAGAATTTTCTCCTCGGGATTGTTGCTTCTAAGGAAACAGGCCGAAAATCAGCCGACCAGCTTCTTGTTGTTCTCAATCAGCTGAAACAGCTGCGCAACACGCGCACTGCTCAAACGAATAGCGGGAAGAAAACGCTCGAAGCTGTGCAAGCCGTGCATGTCCGATCCTACAAAGTCGTACAGCCCCTCTTTCAGCAGATAGTGCGACTTGGCCATGGCAAGCTCGCCGTAGGCACCCGTCAATGACAACAGATTCAGCTGGAACTTGTAGTTTTTGTCTTTCCATCTGAAATAATTGGCCCTGTTGGCATATTCATACCTTTCCGGATGGGCAATAACAGGCTGATAATCGGAACACATGATTTCATATAACATTTCCGCGGTGCCATGTTCATACATCAAATATGAGGTCTCACACAACACATGGTTTCCGTCTTTGTCTAAGGTCAGTAGCCCCTGCTCAAAGTGTTTCATGAAACCTGTGTCGAGCATGTATTCGGCGGCAAGGCGCAGCTCAATGGGGCAAAGTCGGGAAGCCTCGGCCTTAAAAGCCTCAAACTCACGCAATATGTTCTCACGGCAGTTGTCGGGATATTCCTTCATGAAGTGCGGAGTAAGCACCATCTTACCGACACCGCACTTTTCAAGCCTACTCAAGGCCCGAAGCGATTTTTCCATCGTGGGAAAGCCGTCATCGACACCGGGCAAAAGGTGGCAATGCACATCACAGGCGCCTTGGAAAAAGTCTTCCGGCAAGCTGCGTTTTCTCAATCCAAACATCCGCAGCCGCAATTATTCTTTGCCGTCGTCATACATATTATCCTCAACGGTTTGGTTCGTGCGACGGTGACGCTTTTTGAAGCCGCCCGTCTTCTTTCTCTTCGCGTCTTCTTCAGGACCGTAACCGTAGCCATGACCATAACCGTAACCGTAACCGTAACCGTAGCCATAGCCATAGCCGTAGCCATAGCCGTAATAACCGTAACCCCGCTTCTTTTTGTTCACACTGTTAAGCACGACACAGAGATTCGGGAACTTGCCGTCCTTGTAGAACTTATCCACATCGAAAAGCAATCGTTTATCCGTCTTGCCTGCACGCAGCACCATGATGGTGGTATCGGCCACCCGCTTCACAATATCAGAGTCGGCGACCATACCCAAAGGCACGTTGTCGAGGAATACGTATTCATACCGCTTGCGCAACTCGGCAACGAGGTCTTCAAGGCGTGAGCTCATCAGCAGTTCGGCCGGATTGGGGGGAATGGGCCCTGAAAAAATGATGTCAAGGCCGGGAATGGAGTTGTCGGCAAGAATGATGTCATCCAGATTGTCCGTCTTGCCCGAAAGGTAGTTCGACACCCCTGACCTCGTTTTGGAACCCAGCACTTTAAACAGGGTGCCTTTACGAATGTCCAGATCGACGATGACGGTTTTTCTATTCGCCATGGCGAAGCTCGCAGCCAAGTTCGTGGAAACAAAAGTTTTTCCTGACGACACCATGAACGAGGTGAACATGACGACATGAGAGCCGCTTTTCCTGTCTTTCATGTATTCCAAACTTGAGCGGATCAACCTGAAAGATTCCGACAAAGAATCGCGTCCGTTTTCCCTAACCACGATGGCATGAGGGGGAAGCCCTTTTTCTTGGGGCACATCTCCCAGGAAAGGAGCGCCGCAGTTCTTTTGAACATCCACCCTGTCGTGTATGGAAGTGTCAAGCTGTTTCTTCAGCAACAACACAATCACCGGAATGGCCAAACCGACCAGAATACCTATCAAAATCGATTTTTTCTCGTTGGGTTCAATTGGCACCGGGTTCGGATGGGCGTAGTCAATCACCTTGCCGGTAGCCTCCAATTGGGGACCGGTCATCAGCAATTCCTCGCGCTTGGACAGCAATTGCAGGTAGAGATTCTCCTTAACGCCTTGCATGCGTTCCACCGAACTGAGCTGCAGTTGGGCAGCAGGCACGTTTTGTATTTGGGAGTTGGCGATGCTTCTCTCCCGGTTGGCGGCTTCAATGCGATCTTCCAAACCTGCCAAATTCATTTCAAGAGAAGACACAATACTGGCAAGCAGCCCTACCTGCTCCTCAACCAAACCTTGCGCCACGGGATTATTGAGGGTGCCGTCCATTCTGTATTTTTCAATCCTCACCAAGTTGTCGTTATATTTTGAAATGAAAGCCTTTGCGTCTGTTGTAACTTCAATGGACTCAATCGGTATCATCTGATTCTCGTTGTTCTTCAAGAAATTCAGCAAGAAGCGCACCCTGTCGGCTTTCATGGTCAGTTGTTTGGCTTCTTCCGTCAGGGCGGCACTTGTCACCACATAGGTCTGGCCATAGTCTTTCGTGTCGATGATATTATGGCTACGCTTGAAATCAACCGAAACTTGTTCATAGTCCTCAATGTCGCTCATCAGGAAATCGATGCGGTCATTGATGTATTTTTCAGTGTAGGCCAGCACGCGTTTCTGGTCATCAACGGATTCCCTGTTATACACCTGCATCAAGGTGTTCAGTACATCGGAGGCGCGCAGGGGGGATGTGTCGCGCAACGAGAGTCTCAAAATCGTATTCCGCTCATCATCCCGAGTTACTTTGATTCTGGAGCGGTAAGCGGAGGCCATGGACGACAAGGGGATATGATTGACCACGATGGTTACCCCCATGAAATCGTCATAGCGCCATGAGGGTGTAACTACCAGTTTGCCGAACGGAGTCGCCACCGTGTCGTTCACCCTAACTTTCATGGAAGGGATATATTCTCCCAGGTTATCCAGAATGACATGGCCTTTGTCAACAATCTTCAAGCTAAAGGAAATCCCTGCCTCACTGTCCATGTCAGGGAAAGACACATCAACGGGACTGTCCTTATACAAATCCCTATTCCGCTTGGCAATTTTGGTCTGATAGGAATACAGGGTGTTAAGGTTCAGTTCCCTGACCATGTTTTCCATATTCTTCTGCGATTTCAGCACTATGATCTCATTGGTGATGTTGCTGACCACCAATCCGGAACTGGCGATGTTGTTCAACGCGAAAGAACCGCGCAAAGACTCGGAGCCGGCACTCGAAGTGGTCTTGATCATCATGGTAGCTTGACTGGCATAGATTCTCTCCTGGCTTCGCACCCTATAGAAAGCAGCCATACCGCAGATTACGGCGCATACAAGAAACCACGGCAGGTTACGCCATACCAAAAATACCAGATCCTTGAACTTAAAGCCGCTGTTGGCATCCTCGTCAAAGAATGAATTCATATCATTCCGGGTCGTGTTCGTCTTGTTATCTTCCATTGTCACTCTTAACTTGAAAAAAATCTCAAATTGATACTGCGTTAACTATTTTTTTTGGAAACTCATCCACAATGTGGCGAAGGCGGCAAGCGAGGTGAGGGTTGACAGGACGAAAGTCCAATTGGACAAAGACTCCCTCGTGAACCGGCTTGAGGTTTCTTCCGTGAAAATGATGTCATTCTGTTGAAGCAGGAAAAACTCATCGTCGAAAATCGCCGTGGAGCGCGGGTCAAGATAATGGATAACCCTTTTCCCGTCCACTTCGCGCATTACCCCGATGCGGTCACGCCGCGTATACCAGTCCAATCCTCCAGCCATGGCCAAAGCCTCCAAAAAGGTACAACGCTCATTGGTGACATTAATCACCTTTCCGCCGTTGCCGCTCAGGAAAAAGACCTTAAAATTCAAGAAACGCGCCGTCACCAGGGGATCCTTGAGATAATCATCCCTCACAAGACGGGCAGCGATGGTATCCTGCAACTGAAGGCGTGTCAAGCCTTCCACATGAATTTCGCCCAGAACAGGGAATTGGATGTTGCCGTAGGCGTCAACCAAATAACCCATATCATTACCTCCTCCCCCAGATTGCTGTCCTATGGCCTGCATCGCGTTGAAAGGTTTCAGAAGTTCCTCGCCCTTGCTGGTATTACTCAAAACATGTATCCTAAGCTCGTCAAAGGGAGCTATGGTGGGTTCCAACGCTTTATTAATCGGCAAACCGTATTTCGGCATGTCCTGCAGATAACGCACTTTCTTGGAGGTAACGCAAGAAGTCGTCATCAGGCCCAATACGGCAAAAGACAACAGCAAAAAAAGTGTAGATTTATTCGTATTCATATTATGAGCATATTAAAAATTACTACAATTCAGCCTGCAAAAGTACAATTATTAATTCAGCAAAGTGTGGTTTCATTTCAAAAAAACAATCAACTTTTCCAATAGGCATCCACAATTCTCCGGTAGGCCTTAGCCACACCTTTGTTGTTTTTGGCGAGCATTTTTACATTATTTCTAACCAGTTCCCTGAAATGCAACCAATTCCACTGTATTATGCTATCCGTCCACAAAGTATGCGCCAAAATAATTGCCTGATTAGGGAATTGGCCTTTTTCTATACAACCAATAATCTGTTGGGTGGTGTGAAACTTCAACCCAAAATGGTTCTCAACAATATCTCGAGTGGCAAATTTGCCTCCATCCCAAGCATATCCGGTGTCGGTAAGATAAAATACTTTATCAAAATCCACAGAAAGATAAGGCTCTCCAACCAAACCATAATCGCTCAAAGAATGAGCTTTCCAAAGTAACCGATTGTCAAATTTCGAAGTAGAACTACCGTGCATGCAAACCGATCGTACCGGATAATACTGGCGAAAATAGATCAATTTCTGTTCAAAGGAAGTCATTGCCTTTTCTTCATCCCCCTCCGCCATGGCCAAATCCTCATAATGATAGCCAATTTCATGTCCAAGAGTGGCAATCTCGCGAATTACTTCCGGCACATTGCTTTGTTTGACAATACGGAAGAAATAGGTAGCGCGAATCCCTAACCGGTTCTCAAGTCGTGCCATTTTCAGCGCATTCCAAGCCAATTCATCAACATCATGTCGCATGACAATGGTTTTGCCTTCAATCCGTTCCGTCATCATTTCCTCAAAGGTTCGGAACTGATAGCCAGCCTTCTGAAAAGCGAGCATCAAACTCTCATAAGATTTAAGAGTAAAATCGCGCATAAAACTATACTTTCAAAACCGCCTTGCCGTCAATGACCACTTCCCCTTTTTCATTCTCACACGTCGTATTAAAACATATAATTGATTTTTCTTTCTTTATTTCCGTGACTTCCACTGTCGCAGTGATAATATTGCCATGAAAAACCGGCTTTCTGAAATTCATCTCCTGACGTAAATAAATTGCGCCCTCACCAGGCAGTTTCGTACCGAAAACTGCGCTAATCAAAGAACCGACAAGAAAACCATGAACAATTCTTCTGCCAAAGATAGAATGCTCTGCATAATCCTCATCTAAATGAATGGAGTTCTTGTCCGACGATAATTCGGCAAATGCATTCACTTCCTCAGATCCGAAACGTTTGGTCAAAGAGGCTGACTGGCCAATATAGAAATCTTCAATTCTCATGATTTTTAGGTTTAAAACCAACGGGATATCCGTCTTTCATCTCAAATTCGCGAATCACTTTGGCAGGAGCACCTGCTACCATACAGAATGGAGGCACATCCTTTGTCACCACAGAACCGGCCGCCACGATTGACCCCTCTCCCACAGTCACCCCCGGAAGGATTGTTACACTGATGGCAATCCATGCGTTTTTCTTGATAACGACAGGAGCCACGTACGAATCGGTAAGGTATTGGTGATATTCGAGCGGCTTACTATGAGTCAAAATATAATCATTAGCGGCAAGCGAAACACCATCTTCTATTACCACAAAATTAGGATAAACATCATCAATGACCACCTGAGGTCCAATCATCACATTCCTACCTATCTTCACCCCCCGCCATTTGTGTAGTTTTACACGCATCTTGCTGTAGGGAATCACCCTAAATGCAAGGACCTGCCAAAAATAGTCCATATAGCGTCGATACAAGAACCTAAGGCTGGCCAAAAAGCCTGTGTATCCATGCTCCTTGGCCGACATTTTGCATGCCTGAAAGAAACCTCTCTCCTTATGATTAGGAAGAGACCGTTTTTCCAAAGGCCAATAATCTTTCATGATTGTTTCCTATTATATAAATCCTTACATGTAATAAACTCAAATCCTTTCCCTTGGAAGAAAACCAATTCACGTTCGTAAATTGGCAGGGCTTGCTCTCCCAAGTTCTTCACTTTCAACTTATGACGAAGCACATCGCCCAAAAGATATGAAATATAGTTGCTGGCACGACGTTCGATTTCGCTCGTTTCCCTGTCTTCATCAATAAACTCATTGGGATGGGTCAGAAACACGAATTGCCTTCCATTGCAAAGTGTCTCCCAATGCAGTACCCTTCTCGTCATCCGGTTCAGCGCAGGAACAATCCGCATAAAAGTTCCGGTGTATGGAAAAACCAATGCTGAAATAGGCGCTTCAAGAACTTCAGATTCTCCTTTTCGGAAGATATTATTGTCCCGCACAAAATAAGCCTTTCGAGGAGACACAAGCCAGTTCAGCTTCTTCATGGCACCAAAAGAGAACATCATGTCCATGCGTTGTGATGAAACAGAGCTGTCAACCTTGAACCCCGCTTCTTTCAAAACCAGAGGAAACTTTTTGCCGACCCGAGCCGCGGGGGCGCGAAACGACACCACCTTTTCACCGATAATATCTTCCAGAATCTGCTTCGACTGTCTCAAATGGGAAAGCTGTTCCTCTGGCGACAAAACATCAAAGGCTTGACCCACTTCATGTGTCAGCCCATGCGAGCCCACCTCATGCCCCCTTTCAAAAGCCATCATAACCACCTCGGGATAAAGTTGTGCGATATGGCCCGTATAAAAGAAAGTGGCCTTCACGCCATATTTGTCATACAAGTCGAGCAGGCGGGGCATGCCTTGTGTCAAAACATACTCACCCGTCTTGTCTCGCAACTTGTGGTTTATGATAGACGTAGTTTCAACGTCATTGGTAATGAGACATATCTTATCACTATTCATATTTGACACTTTCAGCTTTTATTATCCATTGCCTTTTTCGCCAAGGCTGCCTGGGTCAAATTCAACACCAGGCGGCGCTCACGCATCCGACTCGCCACTGACAACCTCACCTCGCCCAGTGACTTTTCGTCAATCGATATTATAGTATTATTAATGACATTTTTATGGATTATTGTTATTATTGTATCAGTAAGCCATTGTAAGATACAATTTTTCATGGAAAGACCATCATCAAATGATAAAAACATCGGAAATCATCTGAATCTAAATTGGTAATCCGGATCCTCCAGCATGATTTTACGACTTTCCGGATAGTCTTCAATAAACCAAGCAAAAAATGCGGTCACATCAATCTTATCAGCCAATAATTTGCTGCGGCGTTCTTGAAACGCCTCATGCAAATCAGGCATGGAGAGCCATTCATTGACCTTATCGTATAGACGTTGTGGTTCAGTAGGGGGGATGGCATAGGTAAGTTCATATTCATGTTCAAGCTCTTCCAGAACTCCAATTTTTCCAGCGAAATCATTAAACCGAAGACTTGGAGTGCCTAACATCGCAGCTTCGACAGCCATACTTTGGCTATCTCCTATATATAAGGTCGCAAAAGCCATGACATGATGTATATCTAAAGGGTTAATTTTCAGTCTATACTTTTCAAATTGCGGTTCTAATTCTCTTTCGGAAGTGATATACACATTGCCATACGGAAGCAACATATCTATCAAATGTTGGGCAATTTCCGTATTGATACCATGAGCCTTTGCACTCAGATCATGATAAGCTTTCAGTTTGGCAAAGCGAAGAAGGAAATACGGTTTATCCGTAGGAAAGTATTTGTCTACCACATTTCGGTCAGGAGTAAATTGATTAGGATGAAGATAAGCCAGTTTGTGATACCCGGCGTATTTTATAGATTTTGATTCCAATTTCCAATTGTCACACACTTCTGGCGAGAGCATTGTTTGGATAAAGGGTCTTGCCATTTTTTGGAACAAAGGGACGATTCTCATATCATCCTCTCCCGTATTGATCCTAGGTTTTCGAGTCAGCCACCCCACTTGCGCTACTTCTACTGTGGAACCAGTTAGTAAATCAATCTTGTGCTTTTTCACAAATTGCAATATCCTCCAGTCTCTAACAAGCATATCCCAAAAAATACCCAAAACACTTTTCCGATGTGCTTCTTGTAGGATATTGTAATAAGGTAGCCCCGACTGCTTCAGCAAATCTTCAAGGATGTCCTTGGTCTTGATGAGGATAAAGACATTGTGACCATCATTCATCAAATTTATGGCCACGTTCTTGTAGAGATGAAAATGAGCAGGATGACTCAGTTGGACAAGAATGTTCATGGCAATTTTACTAAAGTATTTCCTCTGATTATCAATTGATTGTCTCCATTATAGCAACATATGCTCAGCATGACGCTGTGCTTTTCTGGAATAAGCGCCACGACCTTCACAAGGGCTTTTACCATCTGCTCAAGGAATACAGATTTCACGAAGCTCATTTCTTGTTTCAGGTAGATAGAGCCTAACCCTGGGAATTTCGTTCCAATGATTGCACTAAACAAAGATGCGGTTAGAAATCCAGGAACAATTAATCGCCCAAATTGTGTGTTTTTTGCAAATTCGACATCTGTATGTAACAGATTGGTGTCAAGCGACAAAGACACAAAATTTAACACCTCTTCTTGGGTAAAAATCCGATTCATTTCATAAGATTGTCCAAATTTATTCTTCAAATTGCATTAGATTCCGTATTTTTCTTTTCTTTCTTTGAGGATCTTCTCAAATTCCTCATCCGAATAATTGTCCTTTAGTTTGTCCGACAAATCCTTGATCACCTTTGCCGGAATTCCACCGCAAAATGTCAAAGGCGGCACATCCTTGTTCACCAAACTATTGGAAGCCACAATCGCGCCTTCACCGATTTCCACGCCGGGCAATATGGTTACATTTACAGCGATCCAAGCATTCTTGCGGATGGTTACGGGAGCGATATAGGATGGGCTACAATTCTTATGGTATTCAAGCGGCTTATTATGGGTAAGTATGGTAATGCTGCCAGCTAACGACACACCGTCTTCCACAGTAATAAAATAAGGATAGGGCAAATCCATGTTTACGTATGTGCCGACATGAACATTTTTTCCGATTTTCACACCTCTCCAGCGTTGCATTTTAATTCTCGCATTATTCCACGGAAAAGTCTGAGCCCAAGTGTTCAAAACATGATCTTTGAGGCGCACTATTCCAAAAAACAGCCCAGATCGGTATCCATGTTCTTTTGCGGAAAGTCTCATGGTCTTCCATAGACCATGAGACTTGTAATTCGGAACCAGCTGTTTTTTCAGTTCAAGATATGCTTTCATAAAAATGTATTTTTATTCTCCGATTTTTCACAAATTAAGCATTAAATACAGATATTTTTCAAACGACTTTGGAAAATTCAAATTATTTCTCCATACGTTTCCACCAGTCTTTCCGCCACCTGCCGGTTGTCCAACCCATCAGCAATGATACGCTCTCTGCCCTTCGTGCGGCCTTCAAAAGCCATAGCCCTTTTCAGCAGTTCGGCAAGTTCAAAGGATTCACGGGATTTTGCCACAAAACAGCCATCCAAATCCTCCACTCTTTCCTTCACATCGCCCACATCCACACTGACAATCGGGCATCCGCAAGCCATCGCTTCTTTGATTACCTGCGGCGAACCTTCGGAAAGGGAAGTCATCAGCAATGCATCGGCGGCGTAAAAAATATTGGCCACCTCTTCCCTATCGTATCCTTTCAGTTCCAATAGCCGAACATCTTTCAACAGAGCAACCGCCTCTTTTGCCAATGCTGCATTTTTCACCATATTGTCAAAAGCACCGGCAAACACGACCGTTTTCTCTCCATTCGTCCATCCCAACACCTCGCGCGCCGCTTCCTTGCCGCGATACTCGAATCGCTCCAAATCAATCCCACAGGGCAGAATGATAAACTTTTTCCTTGCTTTCGCCGTAAGAGCATTTTGTTTGGACACAAAAATATTAAAAGCAGAAAGCCTCATGGCTATTTTCGACAAGCGCAATACCTTCTTCACATTAATATCACTTCCATGATAGGTGGTCATCACCGGCACCTTTCGTTGCAAATTGGCCAACAAACCACTCAAACCAAAATGCGCATGGATAATATCCGGTTGTTCCCGACGAATGGCTGCCCCTAACGAAGGCAACGCTTTCAGGTAACCCCGAACACCCTTCCCTTTTATTCCAAACCTTGCCATTTCCACTCCGCTATGCCGAAGTGCTTGCAATTGTTCTTCAATAAACGGGGCAAAACGGCTGCCCTTATCCGAAGCGACGACCAATACTTTCATGATTCATTAGCTACATTCATATTAGAAACCCAACAAGCCCCTGCTGCCCAACTTAAAGATTGCCCAGCCCAATTCCATCAACAGTGCCACAAAAAACCAAAGCTTTACCCAGCGATAGTTCTTGACATTCAATTCAGACAACCCATACGCCCACATAATGAGCAAGACCGGCAAGGCCGGAAAATGAAAGCGTTCCGAGTTGGCGAAGCCACTAAAGGAGATGATGGCCAAATAGGAAATTACGAAAGCTCCCAACAAGGAAAAATCGCGCCATTTCTTCTCTTTAAGCGCATAATAAAAGGCCAGCAACACAAAAACGCCCATGATGTTTTTCACGAAAGCCCCGCCATGTATCAATTGCTGGGCATACTGCTCATCCACATCCACCATAGTGGCGAAAGGTACCACAAAAGCCATGGGAGCCATCACCACACCCGTGGCATATTGTGCCCACTGATTGCCACGAGAGGTTTGCTCCATTCTTTTATACTCTTGGTTGGTATGCCTATTGAGCCACACCTCCTCCACCTCATTGACGATGGTTCCTCCAGCCAGTATTGAAACACCAATAACGACCCATAATGCCATAACAACTCGCCGCCCTTTTTTCACCATACGATTGGAACCAAACGCCAAAGCTGTAACCAATGAAAACAAAGCGACAATACCCACTACTGTCCGAA
>JBGYWU010000020.1:0-3583 GCA_041842265.1 Candidatus Limimorpha sp.
ATCTTTGTTGAGGTGCCCATCGAGACCTTCAACCCGGTGAAGACAGTGAACGACCTGCTGAAGCCAATGCACAACTGAAAGAAAAATGATGCCATGTTTCTTGCCTATTGTATGATAAGGCTAGCTTAAGCAAAACAATTCTGCCTTCAATATTATTCGCTGATGAGATGAGTGCCAAGCCCAATGATTTTTTGCAACAATTGGGGGTCGAATAGTATCCATTGGATACATTTTCCAAGTCAAAACACCCTCTTCAGTCTCCTCATCGCCTCCTCTACTGTCGCCCTGGGACAAGCCAAGTTGATTCGGAAGAAACCACTTCCCGCTTCGCCAAATTCCTTGCCGCGGTTGAGTCCTAGCTGGGCTTCCTGTGTCATCTTCTGCCACAACGTTTCTTCTGATAGGCCATATCCGTTGAAGTCAAGCCACATCATATAAGTGGCTTCAGGCTTGTGGAACTTGACCTTTGGCAAATTAGTCATAAGGTAATCAGACACATAATCGATGTTGCCTTGAAGATAATCGAGCAGTTGCGAAAGCCAATCATCACCGTATGTCATTGCGGCTTGGGTAGCCACTTTGCCGAAAATGTTGCCGAGATGCGCTTCAAGAGCCTCAACATAGTCAACGTAGGTCTTGCGCAACTTCTCGTTGGGGATGATGGCTGTAGAGGTGGCCAAGCCCGCGAGATTGAATGTCTTGGAAGCCGCATGGAGAGTAATGCTGTGCTGCGCAAACTCATCATCCAACGAAGCGAAAGGCGAATGACGGTGGCCAGGCAAGACAAGGTCGCAATGGATCTCGTCAGAGATGACCATTACATTGTCTTTCATGCAGATTTCGCCCAAAAGCAACAATTCGTTACGTGTCCAGCAGCGCCCAACGGGGTTATGGGGATTGCAGAGAATCAACATCTTGGCAGTCTTGGCTTGTTCGGCAAGTTGGTCGAAGTTGAACTCATAACCCTCTCCTTTATTAATTAAGGTGTTGCACACCAGCTTTCGACCGTGGCTGCTGACCGCGTGATGGAAAGGCGGATAGACAGGCGGCTGGATGATGACCTCATCGCCTGGCTCGGTAAAAGCCAGCACCGCCATATTGAAGCCGCTGACCACACCCGGGATGAACGACATCCAACGCGAATCTACTGCCCAATAGTGACGCCGGACCAACCAATTCGTAATCGACCCATAATATGCCCCATCCTTGAAATGGTAGCCATATACCGGATGTTCGGCACGTTCGAAGACCGCCTTGCGGACAAAATCGGGCGTCTCAAAGTCCATGTCGGCCACCCACATAGGCAGCACATCGGGATTACCAAAGACCCGTTTCCTCAAATCATACTTAACACAATTGGTATCAGCACGATTGATTACTTTATCAAAGTCGTATCTCATGTTCATTCGTTTTAAAACTGCAAAGTTCAAAAAAAAAACGTTCAGATATTGGATTGGGAAAGGAAAAAAATTGTACTTTTGCACCGTCAAAAAATGACCGTAAGTTCTTTCACATTTCGGGGGAGTCGCATAGTGGCAATTGCAACAGACTGTAAATCTGTCCGGGAATCCGTTCGGTGGTTCGAGTCCACCTTCCCCCACCACAAAGCGAAGTCTTGGAACTTCGCTTTTTTTATGGGAGAGCCAACGAAGCATTACCGATCAATTAAAAAGTCAATGATTTTTTACCGCGTAAATAATATTGTATATATCTTTGCATTATAAATAAATATTGTATGAAAATTTTTGTCGCCAAACTTGCATTTAAAACCACGACGGAAGACTTGAGGGCATTGTTCGAGCAATTTGGAGCGGTGGAAACCTGCAAGGTCATCATCGATCACGAGACGGGCCGATCGAAATGTTACGGTTTTGTAGAGATGCCCAACGATACCGAGGCTTACAAGGCTATTGTGGAGACTGACGAAACCGTTTTCATGGGCAATGAATTGCAGGTCAAGAAGTCACGAACGCTGACCAATCCCATGCCAAAGACAGAGAAGCCTGCCAAACCGAAACGACAGCATCGTCCTTTTATCCCCAAAACGGAAGAATAATTAAGTTCTCTTGCATTTTTTCGCGAAAGTCGACCCCTCGCTTGAAAAAAAAGACGTATCTTTGCAACCACAAACCGTTGGTCTGGTAGCTCAGTTGGATAGAGCAACAGCCTTCTAAGCTGTGGGTCTTGGGTTCGAATCCCAACCGGATCACAAGCATTGGAAATCCCTAATTGATTGTCAATCGGTTAGGGATTTTGATTTATGTGTTTTCTCCCAAGTTTCCCCCAATGCTATGGCGTGGCTATGGTTTTACTTTGCGTTTCATAGCGAAAACAAGCCTATCACAACAGTAATACTGTAGGGACAAACCAGAATGTAGAAATGGGATGCCGAGTGACACAAAATGAATCATCCCAGCCCTTTTCAGGACTGGGATGAATTGCTATTGGAGCAAGCAACGCGACTTACTTCACTTGGTCGACGATGGCCTTGAAAGCCTCGGGGTTGTTCATGGCGAGGTCGGCAAGTACCTTGCGGTTGATCTCGATGCCAGCTTTTGTCAGCTTGTCGATGAATTGGCTGTAGTTCATATCGTACTCACGCACGGCGGCGTTGATACGGATAATCCACAGGCTGCGGAATTCGCGTTTTTTGTTTCTTCTGTCGCGATACGCGTACTGTTGACCCTTTTCGTAAGAGTTTTTCGCCACAGTCCACACGTTCTTTCTCGTGCCGAACTGACCTTTGGTCTTCTTCAGGATTTTCTTTCTTCTGGCTCTTGAAGCCACAGCGTTGACTGATCTTGTCATTTCATTTGATTTTTTCGTCCAGCGCCTCGCTCCTTTCGAGAACTTTTCTGCTGAGACAAATTAGACATAAGGATAATTACATGAGAAGCATTTGTTTCACGACTCTTTCATCGGCCTTCTCAACGATGGCGGTGTGACCGAGGTTACGCTTTCTCTTTTGGCTCTTCTTGGTCAGGATGTGGCCATGATAAGCATGCTTTCTCTTCAGTTTGCCGCTACCCGTTACTTGGAAGCGCTTCTTGGCAGCGGACTTAGTCTTCATTTTTGGCATTTTACAAATAATTTAAAGTATTAAAAATGAGTTATTTTTTTATCGGCTTAGGAGCTATCATCATCTGCATGCGCTTGCCCTCCAACTTGGGCATTGTCTCAACTTTTCCGATTTCCTCCAACTCCTGCGCAAATTTCAGCAATATGATCTCACCTTGTTCCTTATAGACAATCGAGCGGCCTCTAAAAAAGACCTCCACCTTCACCTTCGAGCCTTCTTGCAGAAAACGCTTGGCGTGGTTCAGCTTGAACTCGAAGTCGTGGTCGTCAGTCTGTGGTCCGAGACGGATTTCCTTGATGACGACCTTGGTGGCTTTGGCCTTTTGTTCCTTCATTCGTTTTTTCTGGTCGAAGACGTACTTCTTGTAGTCCATCGCTTTACAGACTGGCGGATTGGCATCTGGCTGAATTTCAACGAGATCGACACCGAGTTCTTCAACAATCCTCAGTGCTTCACGCAGGGGGTAGATATTGGGTTCAACCCCATCTCCCACCAAACGCACCA
>JBGYWU010000021.1:0-9899 GCA_041842265.1 Candidatus Limimorpha sp.
TACATGGCTGCAACGGCTTGGAACTTGAAGAAAACGATGGAAAGACTCAAAGAGAATTTCTTGAATTTTATTTTCCGATGGGTTTTACAGCGATATAAAATATTCTCTCCCATTGTAATTTGAATTTATAAGGGGAGACTAGGTACCGGACCCACGTTTCCTGTTTCGCCCCTCTGGGGCGAGGAGTGCTTGTGTCAGTACAACCCATTCGGGGCTCGCCGTTGTTTTCGCAAAAACACTTTTTTTTCGCAACACCTTCGCTAAGATTATTATCTTTGCAGCAAATATTCTGTTATGAAAAACCTCATTTTTACCCTCTTTGTCCTTTCCGCCTTGTTCTTTTCAGCCTGCACGGGAGAAACGGAACAAAAAGCCTTTAACGAAGAGGAAACTTTGCAATTCCTCTATGCTTCGATGTCGATTGGCGACAGTGTGGACTACGCCGAAGACTATTACCGTGAGTGCATCCGCTATTCGTTCCAAGCCAAGGAAGAACTGCCCTGGGGCAAGAACATCCCCGAACGCGAATTCAAGCACTTCGTGGTGCCTGTGCGTGTCAACAACGAGAACCTTGATGCCTTCCGCAGCACCTATTACGAGGAACTGAAAGGCCGCGTGAAAGACCTCTCCCTGTATGATGCCGTCCTTGAAGTGAACCACTGGTGCCACGAACACGTCAACTACAAAGGCAGTGACATCCGCACCTCTTCCCCAATGGCCACCATCAAGACTTCGTGGGGACGCTGCGGCGAGGAGTCCACTCTTTTGGTGGCGGCCCTGCGTACCGTGGGCATACCGGCACGACAAGTCTATACGCCCCGGTGGGCCCATTGCGACGACAATCATGCTTGGGTAGAGGCTTGGGTGGACGGAAAATGGTATTTCCTTGGCGCTTGCGAGCCCGAACCCGTACTCAATTTGGGCTGGTTCAATGAACCGGCTTCGCGCACCTTGCTGCTCCACACCCGTGTCTTCGGCGATTACGACGGTCCAGAGGAAGTCATTGTCCGCAACCGCAACTACACGGAAATCAACGTGGTGGACAATTACGGTAAGACCGCCAAGACCACTTTCACTGTCGTGGATAGTGAAGGCATGCCTCAAGCCAACCTGCCCGTGGAGTTCAAAATATACAATTACGCTGAGTTCTGCACCGTCGTCACAAAAACCACCGATGAGAACGGCCAAACATGGCTGACTTCCGGATTGGGCTGCATGATGGCCTACGCCGCCAAAGATGGCAAATTCGGCTATGAAGTATTCAAGTCAGGCGAAAAAGAAAACGTAACCATCACCCTCAACCATGAGGAAGGCACGGAGGAAGTCTTCGAGTTCGACATGGTGCCTCCCCCGCCAACCAGTGTCTTGCCCGAAGTCAGCGAAGAGATGCGTGCCGAGAACGACCGCCGTTTTGCCCAAGAAGACTCTCTGCGCAATGCCTACATCAAATCCTGCAAAGATGCCCAAAAGGACATCATTTCCAACACGGGCAACAAAACCCTAGGCGGCATCATCGAGAAATCGTGGGGCAACTACCAGACCCTCGCCGACTTCGTGAAATATGCCCAAAGCAAAAACCAGGAAATCAAGGCAGTGGAGCTGCTCAGCAACATCTCCGACAAGGACTTGCGTGATGTCACCCTTGAAGTCTTGAAAGACCATTTCGATAACACGCCCGACCTCACCTCCTCCGTCGTTTCCATGCCAACCGAGTTGTATGGCAAATTCATCCTCAATCCTCGAGTCAGCAACGAGATGATTGTGCCTTACCGCAAGGCTTTCCTCGAATTCTTCCCGAAAGATGACATCCAGAAATATCATGACAATCCTGCCCATTTGGTTGAATGGGTGAAAAACAACATCCACATTGATGACGGCCTCAATCCACAACGCATTCCCATCTTCCCAACAGGCGTGCTGAAAGGCCGCAAGTCCGACCGACATTCGCGTGACATATTCTTCGTCAGCATGGCGAGGAGTTTGGGAATCCCTGCCCAAATCAATTCTGTGAACGGGAATGTGCAATATTTTGACAAAGAATGGGTTAACGTAGATTTTGAAGCCACCGAACCTATAAATGCCGCCATTGGGTATTTGGACATCCGCTACTACCCTATCGCCTCCGTTGCCGACCCGAAATATTACACCCATTTCAGCATCAAGAAGTTTGACGGCAAGAGTTTCCGCCTCTTGGCCTACGATGCCAAAGACCCGGGAATTGATGACGGTATGGCTCTCTCCTCTTTCGAACATCCCACACCGTTGGATGAGGGTTATTACATCCTCACGGCTGGCACCCGATTGGAAGACGGTACTGCTCTGACCCACAGTGAGTTTTTCACTATCAAGACGGGTGAAACCACCCAAGTGAACCTCGTTTTGCGCCAGCCCAACGATGAGCTTCAGGTCATCGGCAGTTTCTATGCTGACAGCGACTTCACTGACCCTGAAACGGGCGAAGCCATCAACCCGAAACAGCTCATCGAGGGCGACTACTTCATCCTCGGCCTCTTGGACCAAGGTAGTGAACCCACCACTCACGCCATGCAGGACATTGCCGCCCTCCGCAAAGACTTTGAGGGATGCGGTCTGCCGATGGTTTTTATTTTCAGCGACAGGGAAGAATACGAAAAATTCAAATTGAAGAATTTCAGTGAGTTACCAGAAGGTATCGTCTTTGGCCTTGACGAAGAAGGCACCGTCCGCGACGAAATCATGGATGGCCTGCACCTCAACACTGACAGCCGCCCCATCTTCATCATCGCCAACGGCAACAGCGAAGTGGTGTTTGTAAAGCAGGGCTACACGATTGGATTGGGAGAGCAGATGCTGAAGGTGATGGCAAGATTGAAATAATAATTAGAAAGAGAAATGGCGATTCAATAATGAATCGCCATTTCTCTTTCTTACGAAAACCGCAATTACAACTTGCGTGCGATTTCCTTCTCGGTATAGCCTTCGATGATGTCGCCGACCTTGATGTCGTTGAAGTTCTCGATGTTCAAGCCGCAGTCCATGCCGGCACTGACTTCCTTCACATCATCCTTGTAGCGTTTCAAAGAGCCAAGCATTCCGGTGTACACCACAATGCCATCACGGATGACACGAATCTTCGTGTTGCGGGTGATTTTGCCGTCCAGAACCATGCAGCCGGCGATGGTGCCGACCTTGCTGATCTTGAAAGTCTCACGAATTTCAAGGTTACAAGTCACCACTTCCTGAATTTCGGGAGCCAGCATACCTTCGATGGCGGCCTTGATTTCCTCGATGGCGGTATAGATGATGGAATAGAGACGAATGTCAATCTTTTCATTGTCAGCCATCTTACGCGCTTGTGCAGTGGGACGCACATTGAAGCCCACGATAACTGCGTTGGAAGCCGAAGCCAACATGACGTCCGACTCGCTGATGGCACCCACCGACTTGTGGATCACATTGACCTGCACCTCTTCGGTGGAGAGTTTCAGCAAACTGTCGGCCAATGCTTCCACTGAGCCGTCCACGTCGGCCTTGACGATGATGTTCAATTCCTTGAAGTCGCCGATAGCAATGCGGCGGCCGATCTCGTCCAAAGTGATGTGCGGGTTGGTGCGTCTTGTCTGCTCGCGCTGCAGTTGCTCACGACGGTTGGCAATGGCTTTCACCTCACGTTCATCGGTCATCACATTGAAAGCATCGCCGGGCATGGGAGCGCCGTTCAAACCAAGCAACAGCACTGGTGTGGAAGGGCCAGCCTTATCGATGGGCATGTTGTGGTCGTTGAACATGGCCTTCACCTTACCAAAAGTTGTGCCGGCCAAAACCATGTCGCCAATTTTCAAGGTGCCGTTTTCCACCAGAATCTTTGCCACGTAGCCCCTGCCCTTGTCCAAAGCCGACTCGATTACGGTGCCCTTCGCCAAACGGTTCGGGTTGGCCTTCAAGTCAAGGAGTTCTGCTTCAAGCAGCACCTTTTCCAACAAGGCATCTACATTGAGACCAATCTTAGCGGCAATTTCTTGGTCTTGATACTTGCCGCCCCAGCTCTCAACGAGAATATTCATGTTGGCCAACTGCTCACGAATCTTATCGGGATTGGAAGTAGGCTTATCAATTTTATTCAGGGCAAAGACGATAGGCACACCAGCCGCTTGAGCGTGGTTGATAGCCTCAACGGTCTGAGGCATCACACTGTCGTCTGTAGCGATGACGATGATGGCCACGTCGGTGATTTTGGCACCACGGGCACGCATGGCCGTGAAGGCCTCGTGGCCGGGAGTATCCAGGAACGTGATTTTCTTTCCGCTTCCCGTTGTCACCTCATAAGCACCAATGTGTTGGGTGATGCCCCCTGCTTCACCCGCCACCACATTCGTGTTGCGGATATAGTCCAAGAGTTTGGTCTTACCGTGGTCGACATGACCCATGACGGTAACGACAGGAGAACGCTGGGTGAGATCCTCTTCCATATCGATTTCTTCGATTTCGGCAATGGCTTCCTGCACATCGGCGCTGACGAAGTCGACTTGGAAGCCAAACTCTTCGGCCACAACGGTCAGTGCTTCGGCATCAAGGCGCTGGTTGATGGAAACCGGCATACCAAGACTCATGCAAGTGCCAATGACCTTCACAACAGGGACATTCATCATGGTTGCCAACTCGTTGGCAGTAACAAACTCGGTCACTTTCAGGACTTTCTTGTCCTCTTCCTGGCGCATCATTTCTTCCATCATACTGCCCGCCACTTGTTGGCGTTTCTCGCGGCGGTGTTTGGATGTTTTGGATTTGCCCATGGGAGCTAGGCGTGCCAAGGTGTCCTTAATCTGTTTCGAGATTTCCTCTTCGCTCAATTCAGGCTTTTCCTCGCGCTTGCCTTTTTTGTCCTTTTTGCTGAGTTTTGGGCTGTCCTTTTGTGTTTTCTTCGCGCCTTGGTCATTGGGTTTTGTTCCCCTGCCTGACCTGCCGCTTTCCTGTTTTCTGCCACCAGCATTCACATTCGACCCGGTTGGATTCTCGGAAGAGCCTTCCGGCTTGCCGCCCATGATACGTTTACGCTTCTTTTTCTTTGAGTCGCCCGACTTGCCGTTTTTCTTCTCAACAGGCAATTCCAAAGTGCCCAAAACGGTGGGACCGGTCAGTTTGGGAGCTTCCAGCTTGATGACCCTCGGTTCGGCAGGTTTCTCTTCTTCCTTGGCAGGGACAACCTTGGCGGGCTCTTCTTGCTTTTTCACCTCGGGTTGTTGCGGCTGCTGAGGCTTTGGTTGATTCTTTTCCTGATGCGGCGCAGGTTGCTTCTCGGGTTTCTTGTCCTTTTTCTTCTCCTGTTTTTCTCGATGCTTCGGCTCAAGGTCGATCTTGCCGACAATATTCAGCGAGATGCCTGTAGCGTTCTCGACTTTCTTTTCAGGCATTGCTTTTTCGGGCAATTCTACGACTTCTTGTTTCGGAGACTCCTCCTTAGCCTCAACCTGATTGGGGGTTTCGGCTTTCTCAGGCTCGGCAGCAATCGACTTCTTGGCGGTCTTCTTTGCTGGCGATGGTATTGTATTCGAACGGATGATCACTTCCTCGTGTTCTTCCTCTTCGGTAGTTTTCTGGGATTGCAATGCCGAATCAACGGAAACACTCCCCCCCTTGTAAGAAAGGTTGCCCAGTTTCATGGCCTCGTTCTTCACTTCCTTTTCGCCCTGATATTCCTTCACGAGCAGCGCATACATGCTTGCCGTGAGCTTCGTGTTGGGAGAGGAATCCACCTGGAATCCCTTTTTGGCAAGGAACTCCACGATGGTGTCCTTTCCCACATTAAACTCTTTTGCCGCTTTCGACAATCGAATTGAAAAATTAGTTTCTTCGGACATAGTTTCTTTTCTTTGTTTCTCGTATATTTATTTGCCTTGGCATCATTCGGCGTCTTGTTCAAACTCGGCCCTCAGGATGCGGAATATTTCCTTGACGGTCTCAATTTCGAGGTCGGCGCGTGAGGCCACTTCATCGGGAGTATACGACAACACGTTCTTTGCCGTATCACAACCCATCTTGACGAGTGAGTCGATGACCCACTGGTCGATTTCGTCGGAGAACTCTTGCAGGTCAACATCCTCTTCGGCACTATTGGCCTCGCTGTTGCGATAGACGTCGATTTCGTAACCCGTCAGTTTGCCGGCGAGCTTGATGTTGTAGCCGCCCTTACCAATGGCAAGGCTGATTTGGTCGTTCTCCATATACACATTGGCCATCGTATTGTCGCTGCTCAGCACGATGTTGGTAATCTTGGCGGGACTGAGAGCACGGCTGATGAGCAACTCCGGATTGGAAGTCCAGTTGATGACATCGATGTTCTCGTTGCGCAGCTCACGGACGATGCCATGGATGCGCGTTCCTTTCATGCCAACACACGCCCCAACGGGATCGATACGGTCGTCGTATGACTCAACGGCAATCTTGGCACGCTGGCCGGGCTCGCGGACAATCTTCTTGATGGTGATGAGGCCGTCGTAAATCTCAGGAACCTCTGCCTCAAGCAGCCGCTGCAAGAAAATCTCGGAAGTGCGTGACAAGGTGACCACAGGAGAGCCGTTGATGTTCTCAACGCTCTTTACGATGGCACGGATAGTGTCACCTTTCTTATATATGTCGCCAGGAATCTGCTCCAATTTGGGAAGAATCAACTCGATGTTCTCATCATCGACAACCACAATCTCACGCTTCCACACATGGGCCACCTCGGCAGTGATTATCTCACCAACCTTTTCCTTGAACTTCTGGAAGATGTTTTCTTTCTCATACTCAGCCACTTTAGCCTGAAGATTTTGACGCAAAGCAAGAATGTCGCGTCGACCGAAACTCTCAATACGCAACTCTTCGTTCACTTCCTCGCCCACCTCGAAGTCGGGCTCAATCTTGATGGCATCCGACAATTTGATTTGGCGCAGGGGGTCAGTCAGTTCTTCGTCTTCAACCACGGTGCGGTTGTGGTAGATTTCAAAGTCACCCTTGTCAACATTCACGATGATGTCGATGAAATCGGTGGTGTCGGTGTCGAACTTCTTGTTCAACATGCCACGGAACACATCCTCGATGATGCGCATCATTGCCTCGCGGTCAATGTTCTTGAACTCCTTGAACTCCGAAAAAGTTTCTACTAATTTGTAGTTGTCCATTTTGTATGCTTAATTGTTTGTTGTTGAATTGTATAATTGCTGAACTAAAAGATAATTGCAGGCTTGATTTCCACCTTTTTGCGTTCAAAAAACAAGTTGACGGTTCCCTCTGGAGGTTTCTTCTTCGAGGCTTTCTTCGGCGTGGGAGCAAACTCCACCTTATTGATGTCGAAGCCCACCAACTTGCCGTGCTGCTTACCCAATTCCTTGGTCTTCACCTCCACGTCCTTGCCCAGATATTTCTGCAACTGGCGATCCATCTTCAAAGCACCAGAAAGTCCCCAGGAAAGCACGCTCAGCTCATAGTCTTCCACGTCGCGGTCGAGTTTTTCATTGATGAAACGGCTCAACTCAGCGCAATGGTCGATGGAGACTGCTGTGTCAGAATCGATGAAGACCTCAATCAGGTTGTTGGGCTTCACTTTCACTTCCACGAGGAAGCGGTCGGTGCCTGCGAGGGCTTCTTCGCAAAAGATGGTTACTTGTTCTTTATCAATCATTTGTCTGTTGTTTCTTAATTACCGGTTCGGGGTTTCGCCCCCCCCCCGCCGCCCTTAGGGTGTCCCCAAGGGGGGGACACCTGCCGTGGTCTTCAAACCACCATTTCTCAACTTCCCACCAATTCCAATCTTCAAATAAAAAGACCTGTTACTCAAAGTAGCAGGTCCTTTCTTCCACCTCAAGTTGTCGAGCAAGGATTCGAACCTTGACAGGCAGAACCAAAATCTGCAGTGCTGCCGTTACACCACTCGACATCATCCGTTCCCGAATGCGGCTGCAAAAGTACAACATATTTTGTTATGCGCAAGTGATTTTTCGATTTTTTTTCCAAAAAAACGCCTAAACACCATTCTTTGATGATTTTTCCGCATGGTCATTCAACTTTCGCCACGGCAAAAACGCGGAAAATAACATTGTTCCTTACATCCCATTGTTTTTCGCCATTTGCAGGAATCAAAGGGTAAAACTCTTTCGTTTCCTTTTGCCGCGCACAAGTGCCGGCCCTCATGCAGAGGGACAAAGCCAAGAGTAGCAAATATGTCTTTTTCGTGTGGACTGTTCTTTTCTTCGGGGCAAAAATATAAAAAAGAACACCATACCCAGTGAAAAAGCACATCTATATGACAAAAATCCCTATTTTTGCAAACCATACCGAATAGTGTTTCTCAAAAACAGACAAGCATGAAAAACTTTAGACTGATTATCACCGTATTGCTCATTGCATCATTCGGTGCGACCTCTTTTGCCCAAGAAGGCAAGACCTTGAAACGCAAAGTAGCCATTGGACGTTTCACCAATGAAACCCAATACGGCAAAGGCATCTTCTATGACCGTGAGAACGACCCGATGCGCAAGCAGGCCATGGACATCCTTTCATCCAAACTGGCCGCCAGCGGCAAATTCATTCTCCTTGAACGTGATGATCTAGACGTCATCGTCAACGAAGCCGGCAGCGACATGCAGAAAATCGGCGCAGACTACATCATCCTCGGATCTATCACCCAATTTGGCCGCAAAACCGAAGGTGATGAGCGCATTTTCAGCTCAACAAAGACCCAAACTGTCGAGGCTGCCGTAAACGTACGTCTCGTGGATGTGGCTTCTGGGCTCATCATATATTCCGATGAGGCTAAAGGACAAGCCGAGACCTCTTCTAAAACCACATTGGGCATCGGTGGCACTGCAGGATTTGATGCCACTTTGAGCGACAAGGCTATTTCAGCCGCGCTAACCCAACTCGTTGAAAACATCATCAACAAATGCATGGACAAGCCATGGCGTGGTTATGTGCTGACTGTGGACGACAGCAACTTCGTCATATCGGGAGGCGCATCGCAGGGCGTGGTTCCCGGCACAAAGCTCGGCTTATACAAAAAAGGCAAGACTGTGAACAACCCGCAAACAGGCACCAACATTGAACTGCCGGGGAAGAAAACGGGTCAGGTTACTGTGACCTCCAACTACGGCGACACGCCTGAAACAGAATTCTCCTTTGCTACCTATGAAGGCGAAGGCATAGACACTGACAATCTCAATCTTTATTATTTAATGGAGGAATAAAATATGAAAAAGATCATCATTACCAGCTTGTTCCTATTTGTGGCTGCGTTTTTCAACTCCTGTGGCGTTGGCAATTACACAGTAACATCGGGCGTTGAAGACAAGGCCGCCATTTGTTTTTCGGCTCCCAGTGCATACGACATCAATGTGAGTATTGACGGCCAAGTATTCACTACTTCCACCGTCAAAGACATCGCCCACAAAACCCGTCGTGAAATCAAGAGCACGGCCAAACACGCCATACAGACAACACCCGGCAAACACAAGGTAGAAGTTACCCGAGATGGTATGACCATATTTTCCAAGGAAGTGATGCTTTCAACAGGCGACACTAAAATCATTGAGTTATGAAAAAGCTGTTTCTATTGACTGGACTGGTGCTGTTGATTTGTTCCTGTGTTGAAACCAAGCCCATGCTTTATAACTGGGGTTCCAAAAACCACTCAAAAAATGCCTCGGAATACGAATTTTTGCTTTATGCCAACTACCACAAGCAAAGTCCGGAAAGTGTTTGCGCTCTTTTATGCCAATACGAATACATGATAACCCATCCAGGCGGCCAAAGAGGCACAATACCTCCTGGCATTTGTGCCGAGTATGGTTATCTGCTCCTCAGTCCCGGGACTGCTGAAACCTTCTTCAACCATGCCACAAAAAAACAAAAAGAAAAGTTAGGCCCAATGAGCGATTATAGCGGTA
>JBGYWU010000022.1:0-3215 GCA_041842265.1 Candidatus Limimorpha sp.
CAATTGCAAATGAGAAATGCCCAAGTATCTATTTTGCACTGCCCGGCTTCCGTTGGCCACGAGGCCTGGATAAGAATATGCATTCCGAACCGTTAAGGTTTGTAGGCAAAGGCCGACGGTTCCAAAGTCCACAAAAGGAAGCGAAAAATCATGAAAATTTCAAATGAGTACCGGCATCAGCAAGGAGAAAGTAAGAAAAAATCAGAACATTTTCAAAACGCCATACAACTTTCCGGTGGGCAAACCCATCACATTGTAGAACGAACCCTCCAATCTGATGATACCCACATAGCCAATCCACTCCTGTATGCCGTAAGCGCCGGCCTTGTCGTAGGGTTGGCAACGCTCAATATAATAATCGATTTCCTCCGAACCAAGGGCGGAAAAAGTTACATTGGAGGGTACAGCAAACGATTCCGTCTTCTCCGCCGTGCGCACCGTAACACCCGTCACCACACAATGGGTCTTGCCCGAAAGCAGCTGCAACATTCTGACGGCGTCTTCCCTGTCCTTCGGCTTGCCCAAAACCTCACCTTCGCAAATCACGACAGTGTCGGAAGTAATCAGCAGATAATCAGCGGGCAACTCTTCATCAGCAAAAGCCAACGACTTCTGTATGCTGAGGTGTTTCGCCACCTCGTCCAAGGGCAAGTCCTCGGGGAAGTCTTCGGGTGTTTCCTTGGTCAATATGGAAAACTCCACCCCCATGCCGCGCAACAGTTCCTGCCTACGCGGGGATTTGGAAGCCAAGATGATTTGGTATTTCTTTAGGTTGGAGAGCATTATTATATTATATAAGGTATAATTCAAAGATTCTTTTTCTTGTAAAACCTATCCAATTCCCAGCGCAACGGATTGTTTTCGATATAATCGGCAATGCGATTCATTTCCAATTGATTGCGAATGATATGGTCATGGTAACGCGATTGCCACGCAAACGGGATGTCGTGTTCGATGGCATATTTCGTCACAGCGGATTTGATGCCACGCACCACAGATGGCAAATTCCCCGATTGCGGTCCAAACTGTAGGGACACACCGCGTGCGTCCGTATTATCAATCAAATCCATTTTAGCGGGCGCATGCGATGCGTCCCTACAGGCCACCACCTGGTTGTAAACAACAATCAAATGGACATGATTGGGCATAACCACAAACATCGGGATTTCCACATCATTCTGACGAATAATCTCCGTTTGTTCGATTTGCGTCACCGCCCATTGCCCGATTTCAGACAATTCCATTTGGCCATCCACGACATCTCCGAAATACAATTCACGGTTTTTTGTACAGAATGTCACGAAATAATCCGCACCAGTATAATCGTGCCAACGGGCACGCGGCGATTTTCGTTGTGGTAGATTGTAGGGCATCGTTGTGATTTTGTGCAAAAATACGCAATTTATCCCCATAATGACACAACTAACGCAAAAAACGCCAGCCCTGTAGAGACGCACCACGTGCGTCCGTTTCACCGCGTGTGTCCGTAACATCAACCGAATCCATTATGGCGGACGCATGCGATGCGTCCCAACAAACCATCCTAGACAATAAATGTGAATAGCGGAGACATTCCACATCTGCTATTCATCATTACCCCAAAAACCTTTAATGGATAAAGCTAGACAAAGCAATTATCCCATTAATGCCAGCTGGTATCCAAAAGAATTGTCCGGCATATTGTATTGCATAACCAATACGATTGTCCAACAAATCGACTTCTCCCATTATCCAAAACCAAGGCGGTGGAACATCTTCAGCCAACCTGTAAATCCAATAATCAGACCGACAAACGCACAAACGTCACCAAGTATCAATGTGGTCGTTCCGCTCATTCCACCACTATTCTATCCTGCTGCTTTTCCTCCCCAATAAGCGAGTCCTGCCAAGCCAATAAAAGGGAAAACGATTCTCCATAGCCATAGAAAAACTTTCATAATTCTTTCCGAAGTTATACCCCATCTTGGCCATCGGTTTATGTATCTATGCGATGTGTTTGGGTGCCAAATGATCTATACATACAAAAAAAAGCGTGGCACTTTTTTGCCTTCATCGGAACTTTTGAGGTCTTGGACTACCTTTTCCTCCCGATTACAACAAGCAAAGCCCACGTCAACTGGCGGGAGCGTCATTGCTTTACTCCGGGAGGAAATTTGAAAGTATCCAAGTTTCAAAAGTTTCAGCGCTAAGCTACTTCGCTTTTCCCTATTCTATGATATGCATATCGCTTAAAGCGTTATCTCATAGGCCAATGTCTTGGTTTATACTTCTTTGTTTATTTATCAACTTTCTATTAGAGCAGCTTCTTCTTCAAGGTCTCGATCATATCGACCGTCATCTTGTCGAGGTCGTACTTGGGGTTCCATCCCCATTCCTTGCGGGCGCAGCTGTCGTCCATCTTGTTCGGCCAGCTGTCGGCGATGGCCTGACGAATCGGGTCGAACTTGTACTCCATCTCGAAGTTGGGATAGTGCTTCTTGATGGCGTTGCAGATGATTTCCGGGTCGAAGCTCATTGCCGTTACGTTGAACGAGTTGCGATGCACCAACTTGCTCGGGTCGGCTTCCATGATGTCCACCATGGCATCCAAAGCGTCTGGCATGTACATCATGTCCATGTAGGTGCCTTTGCTGATGGGGCAATAGAACTTCTCACCCTTCACGGCGGCGTAGTATATCTCCACAGCGTAGTCGGTGGTGCCACCACCAGGCAAAGTCAAGTTGGAAATCAAGCCCGGGAAACGGACACTACGGGTGTCCACTCCAAAACGGGAGAAATAGTAATCGCTCAGCAATTCCCCGGTAACCTTGGTCACGCCGTAGATGGTGTTCGGGCGTTGAATGGTGTCCTGAGGCGTATTGTCTCGCGGTGTGGAAGTGCCGAAAGCGCCGATGGAAGAAGGCGTGAAGACGGCACAGTTGAAAATACGGGCCGTTTCAAGGCAGTTCACCAACGAGCCGATGCCGACGTTCCAACC
This sequence comes from Candidatus Limimorpha sp., assembly GCA_041842265.1. GTDB lineage: Bacteria > Bacteroidota > Bacteroidia > Bacteroidales > F082 > Limimorpha. Next base: position 2,978 of record JBGYWU010000022.1, read on the forward strand.
CAGCATGGGGTTCTTCTCGGCCGTGGCCGAAAGGATGGCGGCGAGGTTATAGATGGTGTCGATGTTGTAGCGTTTCACCACATCGACAATCTGCATGATTTGCGTGGAATCAATTCTTTCAAATGGACCGCTCTCGGCGATCTCACCAGTCAAAAGGCGAAGATCCGAGGCCACCACGTTTTCGTTTCCGTAGGTGCGACGAAGCTTCTTCACCAATTCTGTCCCGATCTGTCCACCG
>JBGYWU010000023.1:0-2767 GCA_041842265.1 Candidatus Limimorpha sp.
GAATGCATCAACGAACTGCTCAAGAACAAAGCAAACCTTGTGCATTCACGCCACCGCTCCATACACAATTTTATGATGAACATCTGCTCGGCGCTCACAGCATACTGCTTCTTTGACAACAAGCCAGAGGCATTGCCTGTGCATGTGGAAAAGACAAGGCAATTGGAATTGTTTGCATACTAATATTATCCCGAACTCGCGTATTCTCTCAACAGAATTCCCTGCAAAAGGATTCTAAAAGATTGCCTCCATATAACCAAAAAGCGGTTTCTGTAAAAAGAAACCGCTCAAATCTTTGTTCGCTTGTCCTGCTGTATCAAATCCTATCAAGGAAGCGAGATAGCCTCAGAAGGACAAACCGCAGCACATGATCCACACTCTGTACAAGCTTCCGGATCAATTTTATAACGTTCGCCCTCAGAGATTGCACCTACAGGACATTCATCAATACAAGTACCGCATGCAATGCAGTCTTCGCCAATTACATAAGCCATAATGTTATTGTTTTATTCGTTTATAATTAATATTTACACTATTTTAGTGTGTGCAAAGATAAACATTAATTCCGAAATACCTATTATTAGGTATTGCCTTTTTCCGTATTTAACTTTCATTTGCAAAAGAAAGTCAATTCCACAAAAACCGAATGCCTGTCCAGGCTATTCCTGTCCCCCGTTTCCACAGTCTTGCACCTCACACAAACTTAACTCCAAAAGCATTTTTAGCCATTCCCTACCGTTGTTTTAAGAGACACACACAATATAATCCAGCAGGAATCGTTATTCTTATAATGAAAATCAGATTGCTTTTCATCATTATCCTCGCATTGTCGGATCTGCACAGCCAGGCACAAACGCGAACAGTCGAGAACCGTCCTTACACCGATCTAAGGCCGTTCCATTTTGGTGTGCTTGTGGGTACACACTTTCAAGACATAGAGTTTCAAAACATCGGACAGCAAACCATCACCGGCACAGAGGGCACGACAACGGAACAACTCATCACCTGCGACCAGGACAGATGGGATGCCGGCTTTACGGTAGGCGTGCTTGGCGAACTGCGCATCGACAAACATTTTGCCTTTCGCGTTGCCCCTGCCATGTATTTCGGCAACCGCCACCTCACGTTCCACCATCTCGCCGACCCGCAGAACAATGGAACCCCTACCGAGCAGCACCAAGACATGAAAACCGCCTACATTTCGTCAGCCCTCCATCTGATTTACGGTGCAGAACGTCTGAACAACTATCGCCCCTACATAATAGCGGGTCTCAACCCCATGATCAATTTGTCGGGCAGCAGCGACAACTACCTCAAGTTGAAAAGATACGACTGCTATTTTGAAATCGGTATAGGCTGCGATTTCTACCTGCCTTTCTTCAAACTGCGCCCCGAGCTGAAATTCAGCTACAGCTTGATGGACGCTCTGGACAAGACCCACTCCTCCCGGCTGAAAGACAAGAATATGCTTGCCTATTCCAATTCTGTGAACAAAGCGCATACAAAAATCATCGCCCTCACCTTCTATTTCGAGTGAGAGCGACAATCTCCCGCAACGATCCATTGCAGGCCTCCCCAATGCCAGTACTGCGGTTTACCTCTTCTTGAAATCAAGAACAATCTTTCCCACAAACAGGGCATGTTTCCCATTTTGGTCAACCGCAACAGTTTTTCCCTCTGCATTTTCCAGATAGCGCAATTCTTTGAAACAGGAATGCGAATGTCCGCCCAAAACCAGGTCGATCCCCTTTGTATTAGCCACCAACCGCTTGTCATCGACACTTCCCATATCCTCCCATCCTATATGCGAGATACAAATCACCACATCACATTTTTTCGCTTTCAACACCGAGACCACCCTGTTTGCCTCCTCCACAGCATCCAAATATTTCACCCCTCCATACTTGTCGGCAGGCACCAGTCCGTCCAGCACAGGCGAAATGCCGAACACTCCTATTTTCAGTCCGTTGCGTCTCAAAATCACATAATCCTTGACCAATCCTTCCAGCACCGTACCTCTCACGTCATAATTGGAACAAACCACGGGGAACTTCATTTTCTTGAAAATCCTTGCCATGTTTTCCAACCCGAAGTCAAATTCATGGTTGCCAATCGTGCAAGCGTCATAACCCATCCGGTTCATCAGTTCCACTTCCACATCGCCTTGAAACAAATTATAATAAGGTGAACCCTGAGAAAAATCACCGCTGTCGAAAAGCAGCAAATCAGGATGTGCCTTCCTCTCTTGCTTCAGCATCGCCAATCTTCTGAGAAACCCTCCCCTATCCGCCTCTGCCGTGTCACCGAGATTCGGATTCATGGGATAAATCGTGCTATGCGTGTCGTTTGTGCAAAGAACCACCAATTTTCTGTCCTGCCCATCAACAGCCAAAGCAAAAACAAACAGCAAACCCAGTATATAATATCGTTTCATCTTCAATCCTCCACTTTGATCCGTCCTTCTATATTGCCATCAACAGCCTTCCCCATCCTTTCCTGTTCTTTCAGGTAATCCACCAACACCAAACGGGCAATGCTCCGCTCGTCATTCGGTGCCTTCACATCCGTCTTGCTCTTGAACGCCTCCATCTTGTCATTTCCGGCCGCAACATAATCAATGGTGGCCACCCTGTACGTCGCCTCCAGATCAATATCCTGCCCGTTCAAGCGTGCCGATTTCAATTCTCCCTTTCCGTCAATGACCAGTTCCACCCCACGGCTCACCGCCTCGCCGCCTCGCCGGGCAATCTGTCCGAAAAGTTCCATC
>JBGYWU010000024.1:0-6675 GCA_041842265.1 Candidatus Limimorpha sp.
GCCGGTAATGTACTGGGTGACCTGACCGTTGGCGTTCATTTGCTGTGTGTGCCACAGGAAGTTGCCGGCGGCATCGGTCAACCGTTTCAGATGTCCGGTCGGGCTGTATTCCCTCCGCAGCTTGTAGCCTGTGGGATAGGTCGTCTCATACAGGCGTCCGGTGTTGGATTCGTACCGGTAGGTGGTGGTCAGGGCATCGCTGTCGAAAACCTCTGTTACGGAAGCGACCCGCTTGAGATTGTCGTACTTGTAGTTCAGTACCTGCTCACCGTTATGGTAGGTTACCGAGTGCAGCAGGCCTTTCTCTTCGCCTGTGTCGCAGTAGTTCCACACTGTGACCACCGGATCGCCGTTCCCGGGCCTTTCGCTTCGCTGACAGACTCGTCCGAGCTCGTCGTACTGGTAGCTCGCCAAGACGTTTCTCGGACTTCGGCTCGACTTCATCTGTCCATAGGCGTTGTAGTCGCTGACGACGGTGCCGTAGTCGGGGTCGGTGAGTTTGGTGCGGTTGCCCGCGTTGTCGTATTCCATGCTCACGCGGGTGTTGGCATCGTTCCCGATTTGTGCGTACTTCATGGTGCCGTCGGCATAATAGGCGTATCTCACCGTGTTCTGGTCCGCATCGGTACTCTCGGTGAGCCATCCCGCGACATTGACGGTTTTTGTAACCGTTTGAGGAGGCATCCCACCAGAAAACGGATGCATGGTAGTCTTTGACATAAGACCATTATAGTCAACAGTTTGGCAGGTGCCGTCGGCAAATTTGGTGAGTATGGTGCGGCCATAGGCATCGTACTGGTTGGCTGTCCATCTGATTTCCTCCTGCGGGGTATCCTGGAAATAGGGGTCGCTGACACGGTCGACCAGCCCGAGACGGTTGTACTTCGTGTCGGTGAAGATGGCGTTGCCGTGCAGTCCGAAACTCACTGCCCGCATTGTACGACCGGCGGCGTCATAATAGGCAATGGCCGTGGACATGACTTGGCCGTTCTTGTCCATTCGTGTTGAGACCTCTTTGTATTTGGATCGGTGCGGAGCGTATGTATCGCCTTGTTCCACCCATAACTTTTCCGTCTTGCTTTGTGTTTGATCGGGGAAAATGGTCGCCTGCGATGAGCCTAACGGACATCGAGAATAAACAGTCTGTAGGTTGTTGCAATCGATTTCACCCGTCAGCCACCCATAGCCGTCCGTGTCGTACTGGTATCGGTTGACATAGCCTTTCGTGTTGGTAACCGTTTCGAGGAACCGATCGCCACAGCAATACCCGTAGGTGGTGGTAACAACAGGCAAAGTGTTGTCGTAAACCCCAGAAAGGATCTTCATTTTGACCGTGCCGTTGGTGTTGTAAGTGAAGCTCTCTTTGGTGGCCAGCCTGTCTATAATTCCACTCATTGAACCGTATGGGATCGCCCCACTTGGATAATTTGTAGCCTTTGAGGGCAGTGTGGGATGGTTGGTGTGGTTGTATTCATACATCGTCAGCGATTTCACGTCTTCGTTGCCCTCCGAAGCGTTGCCCTCCGCTGTGGTCAGCACGTATTTCGGCCGGTTCACGATCCAGTTCGGCACATCGTCGTCGTATTCGCTCTCAACGGATGTCCTGAATGCATATTTCGAAGGCAGAAGCCCCCCAGCACCGGAAATCAGGCTTTCGTTGATGCACCGGTAGGTCTTCAAGCAATGCACGACATTGTGGTAAGTTGCCGGGGAGTTCGAGTCCGACCGGTAATTGTTCTGGTTGAGGGTCTGCTTCACAAGCGCGTGCTGGCCATCGGGGCTGTAATGCCAACCGACTTGTGAGGTGGGCAGGAGCGCGAACAGCTTTATATTACGATCGCTCTGGCACACCGAATAATGGTGTTCGGTCTTCTGAAGGAGGTTCCGACCGGGGCCATAGGCGGACGTCTCCTTGAGCACGCTTTGGCATTTGTCGCCCAACTCCGTGGTCGAGAAGCGCTGCTCCTTCAAGCCCTTGAACACGTTATCCACACGTGTTTCCGTGACGATGCGGCTGAAGCCGAGCACACCGTGGCCTCGGGTGTGGATCATGACATTCCCGTAACGGTAGCTGGTTTCGGTCTTGGGCAGACTTGCGGGAATGTTTTGTGCCGTGGCTTTCTTCAGGGCCTTGACAGGCAGCGGGCGGGCGAAAATGCTCCTGCCCGTTTGGGTCTGACCATGGTTGAGCGTGAAGAAATCTTCAGTATGGTTGCCCGAAAGATTTGGCATCAGATAGTCGTACTCAAAATCTATCCTGTTACCCATGCCATCCTCAATAATCCCCACATTGTAACGGTTGGAAACGGGGCGCACATAGCGGATTACATCTCCGTATGGAATTTGGTTGCTAAACCCCATCAACTGCAAGCTCTCGTTTCCTTTGAAGTTGCCGAGGCAAAGATACTTATTGTAAAAGTAGTTCAAATTTAAATTATGTCTGTAAGAAAACGGAGAGACTTGGCTGTCATCGCGCATGGGTCCGAAACAGAAAACTGGATGACCGTCACTATCACGATACATGATGTCATCGCATCCGTCACCGTTGAAGTCTCCAACCTTAAGGTAATTATATGTGAAAATCATTTGGTCAAGGCTGAAATGTCCGTTGCCCAAACAAGGAATGTCGGAGCAGAGATAGTTGTTCCATAGGAATCTATTCTGCTTGAAGAGAAATATGCGCCACTCTCCGTCAGGGTTGTCCTCATCGAAGTGGAATAGGGCGTCCGTGTTGCCGTCACCATTGAAGTCGCCGGGAAAACAGTCTATCCAGTTGAAAGGGCGGCCATTGTAGTGTTCCCTGAAGCCGTAGTCACCATTTTCGAAGAATAATTTCACTATGGCCGTCGAGGTATAGCCGTTCTGCGGGTAGGAGTACAGAATCTCTGTCTTGCCGTCACCATCGTAGTCGGCCGGGTAATAAACATCGGCACCAAGCACACCGTTAATCACAATCTCATGCTCGACAAACCTATCTTGGGTCTTGTCATAATGGAAATAGATGGAACCGTCTCTTCTCTGCTCGATAGTGTCGCCAACTGGAATGCCCTTCTCCGTACCGTCGTCATTGTTTCGGGCAATCTCAAGAATAAAGCTTGTCTTTCCCTCGCCCAAGAAGTCGCCCAAAATGAACGCATCGCGTTTGCTGCTTGCCAATCGGTAATCATGTTGGGGTGTCTCGTAACTGGAAAAATACAATCCTTCGTTGGCAGTCCGCCGCGTGAGGTAGATGTCGAGCGTAATGATGTCGTTGAAAAAGAATTGCCACCATGCGTCTCGTCGATTGCGGTTGACAAACATGAAGTCGTCAAAACCGTCACCGTCATAGTCGTCCACATAAATCCAAGTAACATTCTCATCCAGTGCATATTCTTGAATCTTGGTGAATGTTATCCCCCCTTGGCTGCTCCTTCCATTCAGATAGACACACGCTTTTTTGCCATCGTCTTCTTCTTTTACAGTAATCAAGTCTGAATAACCGTCACCGTTAAAGTCACCCGCGAACTTGATGGCATTCCCGAAACTGGGGTCATTTCCCGTTAAATAGTAGTTTTCCTGAGAATAATTATGATTATCTTCACAATAGCGGATGAAAGTGGGGTTAAGCCTTTTCTCTCCACCCGAGAATGTTATGGTGTCAAGCCTTTTGTACAATTCGCTGCCATAACCTCCTGAATAGGCAAAATCATATTGCCATAACAGGCTGTTTTTTGTGTTCATCGTATTGTGTACGGAAACACGTTTGAGGATCATCGACTGGTGCAGCGCATTATTGCCGATGAATACCGTTTCCTCATCGGGTCGCGTATCATATCCCAGTTTCACTCTGTAAAGCGGTGTTGCACCCGTGCGGTTGTTACCCGCATAATAGATGTCGGTCAGGAAATAGTTGGCGTAGCCTCGGCAATATCTATACGACATATAATTGCCATTGCGGTCAACGATGCTGTCCAACAACCAAAGGCAGACATCATTGTGCTGCTGCAATCCGATTCTTGAGTGCTGCTTGCTGCCGTAATAGGCGATGTTGCCGTTGGAGAGCCACACCTTGAAATAGGCGGGACCATGGGTGGTGTCGCACGAATAGGACACGATTTTGGCCATCTGGTCCACCTCTGTACGGTATTCGGTGCCGTCGGCCCCATCAGGCAGGTTGTTCACCACCATCAGCCGCTGGCCGTCTAAGGCGAAACGGTCAAGTCCGTCGCGGTCGTTGAAGTTGGTGCTAAAACTCACGCCATGAACAAAACCATCGTGATACAGGGTTGTCCCCACACGCGTGATGGCCGACATGCCTCCGAGGTTCCAACCCCAGCCCAACAGTCCGTTGCCGCTCTGGCTGTTGTAGGTTACCGATAGCGAAGGCTGCATGCCTCCCACGCCATCGGGCACGCTGATGGGTATCGTGTAGGTGGCACCACCAAGCGCACTGATGTCAACCGTGCCACCGATAGCACCCACAACAATTTCGTCCTGGGCAGGAGCTTCCGCTGCTTTCTGCTGTGCGCTCAAGCCAAGCGTAGCCAAGCATATTAATAAGGTGTAAATGTACTTTTTCATTTCTCTCCGTTTTTTAAGGGTTAATGCTTGATGACTTTCCAGATACGGGTCTCGCCGCCCGCTTCGATGCGCAGCAGGTACACGCCCGCCGCATGGCCCGACAGGTCGAAGTCGATGCGGTCGCCGCCCAACTCCTTGCGGCTGACGAGGGTGCCTGTGGAAGTGTAGAGCGCAGCTTGCAGCCGCGTGGCTTCGCCGGCGTTGCCCACGCCGACCGAGAAATGCCCCTCGGTGGGGTTGGGATAGAGCGACAGCTCCATGCCGGCCAACTCATCGGTGGCTGAAGCCAGCCAAGAAGCTTCGCCGGCAGTTTCAGACGCATCACCGGCGATGTTGCCGTTTTTCCCGCTTGGGGAAAATGAGACGCTTCGTAGAATGCGGTTGCCGTTGGCATCGTAGTTGAAGGTTGCCGTGCCGGTTTGCTGCGCAAGGCAGGACACAGCGGCAACGGCCAATAGCAGGGTCAGGATTGCCTTAGTCAGAGGTGTTTTCATGGTTTAGGGTTTTTGTTGTTGGTACGTTATTTGCTCGAACACAATAAAAAAAGCGTGGAGGTTTTCTTATCCACGCCTTGAGGCCCTGAGAACTGCCTGTGAATGTTGATAAGCCCACGCCCACGCTTACGCATGGACGTTTACTGACTTATTCGAAACACTCACATCTCAAAATTTCTCAGGTTTCAAGGCTGTGCCGAATAAAAAGCAAACGCTATATCCGCACCATAAGTACCCATAACCAACAATAACTAAAATACACTGATAAACAACAACATAAATAAATAAGCAAACATCTCAATTATCCTTGTTACTCGTTATTTTATCTTATTTTTGTTACTTATTTGTTACTTGCGTATTGATATTTTTCGTATCTTTGCAGCGCAAGAAACACGAAACGATATGGCAAGGAAACGAACCTCAAAAGCAAAAGAACCAATACGTTTGCGATTCAAAAAACTCGCAAATGGCAACCAAAGCATCTATCTCGACATCTATCGCAATGGTGTGCGTTCGTATGAATTTCTGAAACTCTACATCATACCAGAGAACACACCATTTGCCAAGATGCAGAACGAGCAGACCATGCAAGCCGCCAACGCCATCAAAGCACAGCGAATTATCGACCTCACCAACGGTGAGGCTGGAATACGCCCAACGAGCAAAACACGCATCTTATTTACCGATTGGATTGAACAGTATGCCGAGAAAGCAAAGCTCTCGCACAAGGGCAATGGATATGTTTCTATGCTCAGAAGCGTAAGGTTTCAGTTGCTTGCATATATGGGCAATACAGCAAAAACAAAACTCTTGCAAGCCATTGACGAAGAATTTTGCATTGGCTTCATTACGTTCCTCAACAATGCCACAACTTCCAATGGCAAGCCATTGTCAGGCACAACCATCTACCATTATTCCCGTTGGCTGAAAGACATCTTGCAACGTGCCGTTGCCGATGAACTCATTACACATAACCCCATCGACAAACTCATTCAAAACAAAGAGATGCCTACACGCCCCGAGGTGCAAATGGACTATCTCACCATCGATGAGGTGAAAACCCTTATGCAAACACCGCTCAAACAAACTCAAATCAAGCAAGCGTTTCTCTTTGCCTGTTTCACTGGCTTACGCATCAGCGATGTACGAAACCTACAATGGAGCAACATCAAGACCGATGGCGAAACTATGCGTTTTGAAATAATAATGAAGAAAACCGACACGCCACTTGCTGGCAAGATTCCTAATATCGCCAAAGAGTGGATGCCAGAACCGACAGATAGCCCGTTTGTGTTCGCCAATCTGCCCACAGCTTCAAATATTGATACTGTCATTCGCCGATGGGTGGCACAATCTGGAATCAAAAAACACGTTACTTTTCATACTGCTCGCCACTCTTTCGCAACGATGGGGCTAACTCTTGGCACAGATTTATACACCGTAAGCAAACTGCTCGGACACAAATCCATTGCCACCACGCAGGTATATGCCCAAATCATCGACAAGAAGAAAGACGAAGCAAGCGATTTACTTGACAATGCATTCTAAATCAACCCAAATTCTGTAACAATAAAATCTATAAATATGGCATTTAAAAGACTCTACGACATTGATGAGTTTA
>JBGYWU010000025.1:0-9279 GCA_041842265.1 Candidatus Limimorpha sp.
CACGCAATCTGTCCGACATCCGAACAAAAGCAGAACGGTATCTCATGGCCGATTAGGGTTCAACCCCAATCAGCCATAAGAACGCCAAGGCTTCCGATGCCGACCAACAATGATATTTCAGCAAATCATGAATATGCTTACCGACTGCTTTCGGCCGATTGTCAATACGGCCTCTATAACCGATTTGATTTGAACGCATCATATTCCGAAAACAGAAAGAAGAACTCCAAGACTCTATCTCCGCTTTCTATACCTTATTATATATAGCAACGCAAATTGGGAAAGCATATCAATACGGCAGTCGTTCAACATGCAAAGGCCTACGACATGGGAGTGTTTGCGATGTAATACGAAAAAAGGCGATTCGTTACGAACCGCCCATCTTACATCATATCATCAACGTTTTCCTTAAGGAAGGCTGATAGCTTCTGACGGACACACATCTGCGCAAGTGCCGCATTCTGTGCAAACATCAGGGTTGATAGAATACTTGTCACCTTCAGAAATAGCTTCTACGGGACATTCATCAATACATGAACCGCAAGCAATGCAGTCATCACCAATTACATAAGCCATAGTTGTATCTAATTTATTTGTTAATAATGTTTTTATATACCTACATTTGTACGCTGCAAAGATACAACAATAATTTAATATACCTATAAATGGGGATATATTTTTCGCAAATTAATTTTAGTATCACCATAAAAGCAGGCAATAAACAAGGGCATATAGCGTTATATAAAGCATCATGATGAAAAGAAGTCTTCTTTTATTTGCACTCGCATTGTCGAACCTTCTGGTGCTCGCCCAAGAGCGAAAGGTGGAAAACAGACCCTATACCGACTTGCGACCATTTCACTTCGGCGTAATGGTGGGCACGCACTTGCAAGACATCGAATTTACAAATGTAGGCCCACAGATGATTACTCTGGATGGAGGAAGCACCACAGAGAAACTGGTGGTGGCCGATCAGGATCGCTGGGATTCGGGGTTTACGGTCGGAGTGCTTGGTGAGTTCAGGCTGGACAAGCACTTTCAGTTTCGTATTGCTCCCGCCATGTATTTCGGAACACGACATATTACTTTCCGAAATTTCACCGACTTGTTGCCCAACGGCCAACCAACAGAGGAACGACAAGACATTAAGACGGCCTACATATCATCTGCTTTCGATCTGATTTTTGCCGCACCGCGCTTCAACAATCACCGTCCTTACCTATTGGCCGGACTGAATCCGATGGTAAACCTTACCGGAAAGAGCGAAGACTACCTGCGACTGAAACGCTATGATGTATTCTTAGAACTGGGCGTCGGATGCGATTTCTACCTTCCTTTCTTCAAACTCAGACCCGAACTGAAGTTCATGTACGGCCTGACCAACAGCCTCGACACCGAACACTACAAGGAAATCAAGGACAAGAACATGCTGATGTACACCAACTCGGTGAACAAAGCACGCAGCAAAATCATAGCCCTGACTTTCTATTTTGAATAAGACTTACGGAGGAACGAACATACTTTTACACGGCTTCAATCATTGTTCTGACCGAGGACAAGATACACAGACATACGACAAAGGGAATGTTTCGTTTCGGAAACATTCCCTTTGTCCATTTGTTGAGACAGGCTCACTTACCTTTGAGAAGAAGTTCAATTCTCCCGATCCATATCCCCTGCTTGCCATTTTGGTCTACAGGAACCTCTTTTCCGTCAAGGTCTTTCACATGATATAGCTTTTTCATGAACGTATGGGAATGTCCGCCAAGAAGCAGATCAATACCTCTTGTACCGGAAAGCAGTACCTGATCGTTCATATTCAGACTGTCCCAGCCTAAGTGAGAAAGACATATCACAATGTCACACTTCTTCTTCTCCTTCAGAAATCGGGTCATCGCTTCTGCCGTCCGTACAGGGTCAAGATAGCGAACGCCCTTGCAATTCCTCATATCTACCAACCCTTCGAGTTCAGGAGAAAGGCCAAACACGCCAATCTTCACTCCATTGCGGCGAATAACGACCCAACGCTTCACCAATCCTTCAACAGGAGTTCCGCTGAAATCGTAGTTTGAGCAAACAATGGGAAAACGTGCCTTCCTGAAGATACGAGCCATATTCTCAATGCCATTGTCGAACTCATGGTTGCCTATCACTACTGCATCATACCCCATTCGGTTCATCAGCTCTACCTCGACATCGCCCTTATACAAAGTATAATATGGCGAGCCTTGCGAAAAGTCGCCACTGTCGAAAAGCAGGAGATCTGGGTTTACATCCCGCTCGCGTTCCAACATCGCTATTCTTCTCAAAAATCCGCCTCTGCCCGCTACGCTTTTGTCGGCCAGATTGGGGTTGACCGGCATGATACAACTGTGCGTATCGTTGGTATGCAACACCAACAAGCGTCTTTCCTGAGCCGAAACAACGACGGCAACCACACAGAGGAACAAGGTATAAATGTATTTTTTCATGTCCTATTGTTATTGATTTGATTGATGACGAGCTGCCTATGGATTCACGACAACGATTCTCCCCTCTTTCTCGGCAGCAACTTCCACACCCTCCTTGGCCTTCTCTCTCAGGTAATCCATAATGACAAAGCGTACATTGTTAGCCTCTCCTTCAGGCTGGTGAATGTCTGTTGCACTCTTGAACGCTACCATTTGGTCGTTGCCCTGTGCAACATAATCGATTGTGGCAATGCGGTATTTCTCCGTCTTAATAATTTCCTTGCCGTGGAGCAGGGCACTGATGAGTTTATGGTCACTACTGATTTTCATTTCCACCCCCCTGCTTACGCCCTCTCCTCCCTGAAGGGCAATCTGCCCGAACAGTTCCATGACTTTCTCACCCGTCAATGAGACGAAGCATATTTTGTTTTCAAACGGAGCCACCTCTAGAACATCTCCCACACAAACATTGCCCTTTGGCAGGACAGCCCGAATTCCGCCGATGTTGTAAACGGCAAAATCGGCTTGTTCTCCATAGTTCTTCCCAGCCCAGAGAAGGATGTCCGACAAAAGATTTGACAACGGACTCTCCGGCCGATAGGCGGCCATATCGTGCGCAAGCCTGCCCACAACCGGACTCATCATGCTGTCTATCCGTGCGCGATAAGGCTGTACGAAATCCCATGCCTCCTTGTTTGGCGTATTGTCGAATGTGCTGTCAATCAATATCCGGGTACGTTCTACTCCGACCAGATGCAGCCGTGAGCTGCAAGAAGCTCCCCAAATCAAGACCGACAAAAGTCCTGCAAGAATCGTTTTTCTATACATATATATTATGGTATATGGTCATTCACTATCCACTTCAGGCATAGGTACACGCCATCCGTCGAAGATGGCAGTTGTCCGAAACATCGGGCATCCCCGCCATCTCCGTACAAAGGTATGAAAAAACATCGGTTTCCCCAAACTATTTTACGGCAAGTATTCCTGCCGTTCACAACCATCCATACTTCCCCAAACAACAAAAAACACGCCTATTGTTTTTGTATTCAGAGAAAAATGAGTAATTTTGCACCGATTTCTCCGTAACCGCTGGCAGTGGAAGGGTCATTAGCCATGTTGCGATGAGAGCCGAACATTTTAACGATACAACAAAAAAATGGATTTAATTAAGGTTGCCGAAGAGGCATTTGCAACAGGAAAAAAGGTTCCGGAATTCAAGTCTGGTGACACCATTACTGTTGGCTACAAAATTATCGAGGGAACAAAAGAGCGTATCCAGCTCTACCGTGGCGTAGTCATTAAGATTGCAGGACACGGCGACAACAAGCGTTTTACCGTTCGCAAAATGTCAGGAACGGTTGGCGTAGAGCGTATCTTCCCCATCAACTCACCCAACATCGACTCCATCGAGGTAAATAAGCGCGGTAAAGTTCGTCGCAGCAAACTCTACTATCTGCGCAAGCTGACAGGAAAGAAAGCGCGTATTGCAGAAAAGCGCACTCCTGTTCAGAAAGCAGAAAAAGCATAGTGCTTACCTTTCAGAAAGACAAGAAAAGAGGTCGGAAATCATTTTCCGGCCTCTTTTCTTTCCCCTTCATCGCCTCCTTCATAATTCGATTGTCCGCTGTTTTCTCCATGCAGGGCCTTCTTAAAACTGTCCCAGTCTTGAAATCCCACGAAGAGCGAGATGCGATCGAGCGTCTCACGCTTGGGTTTTTCAATACCGTGCAGGTATCCTCTGACTCTTTGCAAGGCTATCGGCTTGAGCGGCTTCCAGCTCAACTCTTTCTCAACGGCCTCAAGAAGTTTGCGTAACTCCCAGTGTTTCTTTTCCATAATGAGGTGTTTCAAGTCGCTGCAAAGATACTGAATATTTAACAGAAGTATTGCGTGAGTGATGAAAAAAGCGTACTTTTGCACACGTAAAAACATACATTTTCTTATGAACGAACTTGCTTTGAAATACGGATGCAATCCGAACCAAACGCCGTCCCGTCTCTACATGAGCGAGGGCGAGCTTCCCATAGAAGTCATCAACGGCCGCCCCGGCTACATCAATTTCCTCGATGCGCTCAACGCATGGCAGTTGGTGAGCGAACTCAAAGCCGCTACCGGTATGCCGTCTGCCGCCTCGTTCAAGCACGTTTCGCCGGCCGGAGCTGCCATCGGACTCCCTCTGAGCGACACTCTCAAAAAGATATATTTCGTAGACGACATGTCCATCGACTTTTCGCCGCTGGCCTGTGCATACGCCCGTGCCCGAGGAGCAGACCGCATGAGTTCTTTCGGCGACTTCGTTGCGCTGAGCGATTCGTGCGACGCCGCTACGGCCATGCTAATCAAGCGTGAAGTAAGCGATGGTGTCATTGCCCCCGACTTTACGCCAGAAGCCATCGAGATATTGAAAGACAAGCGCAACGGAAGCTACAACATGATTAAGATAGACCCCGAATACCGCCCCAATCCGATAGAGCGCAAGCAGGTGTTTGGCATCACCTTCGAACAGGGACGCAACGAAATACGCCTTGACTCACCTGAACTCTTCGCCCGAATACCCACCAAGAACAAATCGTTTACGCCCGAAGCGAAGCGAGACTTGACCATTGCGCTCATCATCCTGAAGTACACCCAGAGCAATTCTGTGTGTTACGTGAAAGACGGACAGGCCATCGGCATTGGTGCCGGACAGCAAAGCCGCATCCATTGCACACGTCTGGCTGGTTCAAAGGCCGACATCTGGTGGCTCAGACAGCACCCAAAAGTCATGAATCTGCCTTTTGTTCCCAACATACGGCGTGCCGACAGAGACAACACCATCGACCTTTACATCGGCGACGATTATCAAGATGTCCTCGCCGAAGGAGCATGGCAACTGTTCTTTACACACAAACCCGATGTATTGACAGCCGAAGAAAAACGTGAGTGGATAGCCAGAAACACGCAAGTGTCGCTCGGAAGCGATGCGTTCTTTCCCTTTGGCGACAACATCGAACGCGCCCACAGAAGCGGAGTATGCTACATTGCCCAAGCAGGAGGTTCTGTCCGTGACGACCATGTCATAGCTACTTGCGACAAATACGACATCGCTATGGCCTTTACCGGCGTGCGCCTGTTCCATCACTAATCATCAAGAGGGGAGGCATTTGTCTCCCCCTCTCAGCCAACAACACCCTAAACATCCGAGAAATGAGTGACATCGACGACATCATTGCAGGCGGGGGAATCGTCTTTCGCAAAACAAGAAAAGAAGAGAACAACAATGGCAAGGTGAAAACCAAGGCCAAAAAGAAGAAGTATATCACAGGGGCGCACGGCTCTGGCAGTGCCAAACAGAAAGCAAAATACAGAGAACAGCGCGCCAACCGACACAAAGGCAAGAAATAACAAGACAACGAATTTATCCATGTGTCGTTGGACAGCAGGATGGATAAAGCCAGACATGCGGTCGCTTTGCAGTCTTCGGCAAAGCGAGTCCATGTGTTCACCGCCCGAAAACAAAAAAAGGCCACCCCACGACAAGTTGTCCTGTGATGGCCAAACTAATTAAACAACAAATTATCTCAAATCGGTCATTAGACCGCCAACACTATATTACTCACTGAAGATGATGCTTACCGACTGATTTCAGTCGATTGCCGGCATCTTCTCTGCCGTTTTTCCTCGGCGTAACCCACTACGCCTTCGACAAAACCGACAGACAATTTGCTCGACATCCGAACAAAACCAATACGGTCCCTAATAACCGAATGGGGGATGTAACAATCTATCTACGCGTCACCATCGTCAATTCCGTCACCTTAGAAACAACCCGATTGCCCTGCCATACGGAAAGACCAAAAGTTGCCCTGCCGCTCTTCACCTTACCAGCCCTTACCATCGCCGTATAGCGGATTATCTTGCCCGGCTCAAGCAGTTCAACATGCATGTTGGGAGAAATGTAAATGCGGAGGTTATCAGATGTTTGCACCACCGATGGTTGAATATCGAATATCGTGTCATTGGAAACGTTGACGATGTCGAAGGTGATGTATCCCAGTTCGCCCGAACTCAAAACATGGTCTTCATTCTCGTCTGTAATACGTGCATTGCGTATATCCAGCACCTCGCCGAGGCCACCTTCTCCCATCACTTGGCCAGACACCGAAGCATCCGGGATAATGAGCTTTGGCTCCTTCGTTGCCTTTTTGTCCGCATCATATTCCCCTTCAGAGTCGTAAAGGCGGTCGTCTCCGCTATTGGTCGGGTCAAAGCCACTCTCTGCTCCTCCCTGCATGGTTATCTCCCGCTGCTCCACGGCCTGTTCCTGAGCCTTGATTTCCTGAACACGTTCATAGTGTTCACGCATCTCTTCACGTTCTTCCGCATCTTTTGCACTGCCAATGGCAGCACCGACAATAGCCCCTCCGGCCATGCCCACTATCGTTCCGATGTCGCTTCCACGTGCGCCATCACTCAAACCGCCAATGGCCGAACCCAAGATAGAGCCAAAATAGCCTCCCACATAGGCACCGTTTCCGGTATGCGTGCCACAACTGCTGAACAATAACAGCGCACTTACAGCGATAACCATTCCTTTTTTCATGTTATATTTTCCTTTCTTCCTCGATTGAATGAATGAACTATTTCCTTACATCCGATGGGTTTTGACATCCCTTACCTGTCTGTTTGCAGGCATATTGCCATGTCATGACACCTCCATTCATGCTCAACAAAATTTGCTCAGCTTTGCCGAGGTGCAGACTTTCTTTTACAAAAGTAAGGGAAAACACACAGAAACTGACAGGAAAATACCCTAAAATAACATAGGGAAAACCCTACACCAAAACCAAGGACGCAATGACACGAGAAAAAGAGGTAAATTATCAGACAATCACTTGCGAAGGACTGACCACCAACTCGCCCAGAGAAATCATGGCATTCAGCAACGACACTCTTTCCGCATGGCGCAAATCGGCCGGTGTAAGTTCCGCTTCTACCAGTTGCCGGGCGTCTATCAGGTTGCGGCGCATCACCCCTTCGAGCAGCGGATGAGCTGGCGTGAACCACTGATGACCGATGAAGAGGGCGATATTGGTAAACGAGGTGTCGGTCAGCAAGCCCCGACGAACGACAAGAATGTCGTCACAATCACGGCGCAAAGCATATAGCCTCTCAATATCACCTCGGTCGGCACACTTGAAACGATAGTCGGCATCGTCGGCACACACCATCTTCAAACTCCTGACAGAGCGCATCCGATAAGGCGCATGTGTAATCTCTTCCACCCCATCCTTGCCGTACACAACCCTGACTTTTACTTTTCCTTCTGTTGGCGGGACATCATTCAGGAGCGAAGACAAGTTCACGGAAGGGACGCATCGGCCGAAATGATGCCGCAGGGTGGCATCCATGCGTTCCTGATGAAGCGGCAAATGGCGTGCGACACCATCAAGAACGCAAATTGTTTCAATAAAGCGGCACATATATCTTACCAATAACTTCTTCGTATTCTTTCTCCCACTGGCTCTGGGCGGTGATACCTCCGCCCGCCTTGAAGTACAACCCATCTTCCACCCGGTCGACAAAGCGAATCATGACGGCACTGTCTACCTCCTCTCCGTTGAATATTCCCATGACACCCGTGTAAAACCCACGTTCATATCCTTCGGCCTTTGCAATGATTTCCATTGTCTTCTGCTTCGGAGCACCTGTTATAGAACCGGCCGGAAGTTGCGAAAACAGAATGCCGCCCAAGTTCTTTTGCCATTCGGCAGGCAACGTTCCGCAGATTTCCGAGCTTGTCTGAAGAATTGAACCTTTATTGGTGTCGATGCGTTCGACATACCGATAGCGTGCCACCGTCACATCCTCGGCCACCATGCTCAGGTCATTGCGTATCAAATCAACTATCGTGGCATGCTCGGCTGCTTCTTTCTCATCAGCCATCAATACTTCCTCGGCATGCGGCAGTTGTGCGTCTATAGTACCTTTCATGGGAAACGAGCGGATGGTTCGCCCACTAATCTTCACGAACGATTCCGGCGAGAAACACACCAAAAGGCCTTCCAACCACAGGCGATAGGGTGCATGGGAAAGGAAAAATATGTCTTTGAGCGAGGCATTGGTCTTCAACGGCACCCTGCAAGTCAGATTGGTCAGGTATGAATCGCCACGAAGCAATCCCTGCATCACCATGTCGAAACTCTTGCGGTAGTTCTCTCGCAACGGCATTTCTGCCTGCCAAGACAATGCTTGACCAAAGACAGGATACGGATGCTTGTCATTTCCATATCCATTGAAGCAATACAGGCACTGATCGGATGATATTTCATTGAGCGGCAGCAGGTAAGATGCCTGCTTATCATAGCTGACAACAAAGAGAAAAGGTTGCCTGCGGCTTCCCCATTCATTCATGGTTGCCACGGCTGCATTTTCATCATACACCTTCATCGTTCATCTTATATTATCTGTTGGGTGGACAAAAGTAGCAATAAAAAGCGAAACAGGCAAGCCAACGAAGCACTATCCGCCTGCCCCCGCAGGTCTGCCGCAGAGCTTGGGTTTGCAAAACGTGTATCCTGCGTTGTCGTAGCACAGGCCTTACAATTGTCATTTATCCCAATTCGGTCATTAGAGACCGTATTGATTACGGTTCGGATGTCGAGCAGATTGTCTGCCGCTTTTGCCAAAGGCGTAGCGGGCTACGCCGAGGAAGAACGGCAGAGAAGATGCCGGCAATCGACCGAAATCAGTCGGTAAGCATCATCTTCAGTGAGGAATGTAGTGTTGGCGGTCTAATGACCAATTTGGGTTTATCCTGCCACAAAGACAGAAAAGAAGGGAAACG
>JBGYWU010000026.1:0-13968 GCA_041842265.1 Candidatus Limimorpha sp.
GTATGGGGCATGTACGACCTGTTCGATCCGAACTTCATGCCCGACTACGGCCCTTATGCCAATAATAGTGGCAATTGGATGCCTGCCTTTGGCAATATTGCGGGAAAGTACTTCCTCGCCCAATCAAGCTGGCCGTATAATGCCGGAAGCAAATACATCACCTATCAGATGTTTACCGCACATTGCGATGCGTTTTTGCGTCTATACACCACCGTGCCACAAACAATGAACGTCACCCATTCGAATGATATCCTTCCAAGTGACACGCACATCCAAGTCACAGCACCAACTGGCGCCACCATTGCCCTCACTGTTGGCAGCAACATTATTGCCGTTGCCACAGCCACGGGAAGCAGTCAGAACATCAGCTTTGCCCAGCAGGAACCCGGCGCCAACATTCACATCGTGGTCACCAAGCAAGACTACCTGCGTTACGAAAACGACATCGAAGTGCTCAGCACCGCTGTCCTCAACGTCACCCAATTCACAGTGAACGACCAGAACCACAATGGCGTGCTGGAATATGGCGAGTCGGCCACCTTTAACTTCTCCATCAAAAATGTAGGCGGTCTTGCATCTACCTCTGGAACAGCAACCCTCTCCACACAAAGCTCGCAACATGTCACTTTGACCAACAGCACGGCAAGTATTCAAGCTCTGAACCCAAGCCAATCCATTGTATTGAATGACGTTTTTCAGATCCAAGTGTCAAACTCCATCCCCGACAATTTCAAACTATCGTTTAACCTTCACCTATCATGTGGTGATATGTCGTGGGACTATCCGTTCATGGTACCGGCACGTGCTCCGAAGTTTGTCATCGGCAACAGCATGACAATTGTTGACAACGGAAACGGAAACGGCCGTTTAGACCCGGGAGAAACCGCCCAGGTCACCCTCAGCTATTCCAACCGCGGCGGCAGCCCCTCAGGCAGCACGACCGCCACGCTAAGCAGCACATCTTCGCACCTCACCATCAGCAATCCAACCATTAATGCCAATACGGTTGCCACCGGTGAAACAGTACAATTGAATTACAACGTCGGTGTTTCGGGTGCCACGCCTATCGGCGAAAACATTGTCATGACGCTCAATGTGGTTTCCGGCGCCTACACAGGCAACCAAAGTTTCGCCCATCGTGTCGGCCTCGATTTCGAAGGCTTCGAGTCGGGCGACTTGCTCTGTTACGAATGGGAAAACGACGAAGACCATCCATGGACCATTGTGAACACCGATCCATACGAAGGTACCTACTGCTTAAAATCAGGGGACATATCACACGGCATGACCAGCAAGATAAGCCTGACCCTCGAAGTGGAGAATGGTAACGATGAAATCCGTTTTTTCAAAAAGGCCTCTTCGCAAGCCAATAAAGACAAGCTCGTGTTTTACGTTGACAATGTGGAAAAAGGCAACTGGTCGGGCAACACTAATTGGAGTGAGTTTTCCGTCAATGTGACCTCCGGCCGGCACACTTTCACTTGGGCTTACGAAAAAGACAACACCATTAGTTCCGGCGCCGATTGTGCATGGATTGATAACATTTTGCTGCCTGTACGTCACATTGAGTTTTCCTGCCATGCCGGTGCCGATATCGACATCTGCAAGAACGACATTGCACATCTTCAAGGCAATGCTTCGGGTTTCGAAACGCTCAACTGGACTTCTGCCGGCGACGGCACCTTCGACAACAGCCACAGCCTAACCGCCAACTACACGCCCGGAACACAGGATATTGCCAGCGGCCACGTCACGTTAACCCTCACCATTACCGATGCAGGCAACAACAGCCTGACCGATGATGTCACGGTAAGGCTTCACGAAAATGTCGGCATCGAGATGAATGCAACTGCCGAAATCTGTTTCAACGACACCTACAACACAATGGCCACTGTCTCGGAAGGTGGCACGATAACATGGTCTTCCAATGGCGACGGCAGTTTTGCAAACCCCAACATGCTCCTGACCGAATACACGCCCGGCACACAAGACATCGCCAATGGAGCCGTCGTACTGACACTGAGCGTTGCCTCTCCCTACGGCTGCGAAGATG
The DNA here is from genome assembly GCA_041842265.1 of Candidatus Limimorpha sp. Lineage (GTDB taxonomy): Bacteria > Bacteroidota > Bacteroidia > Bacteroidales > F082 > Limimorpha. The sequence goes on from JBGYWU010000026.1 coordinate 2,054, forward strand.
CTTCCGCAACACTTGCCCTGACCATTCATGCCTTGCAACAAACCGAAATCGACGTGCAGTCGTGCGGCACGTATGTGTGGAACGGACAGGAATACTCCAGCACGGGCGACTATGAACAGACCCTATCCAACGCTTTCGGTTGCGACTCCATCGTCACCCTGCACCTCACCATTGTGGACTCGTATGAAATCAATGTTGACGAACAAGCCTGCGAAAGCTATCTATGGAACGGAACCACGTACACCCAATCGGGGGTCTATACCGGAAACTTTACATCAGTGAATGGCTGCGACTCCATCGTCACGCTGAACCTGACCGTTTACCCGACATTTGCCATCGGTCTCACCCAAGTTGCCTGCGACAGCTACGAATGGAACGGAACCGCCTACACCCAATCAGGTGTTTATACCGGAAACTTCACCTCGATAAACGGCTGCGACTCCATTATCACCTTGAATCTCACCATAGAATCAGTGACCGACATGCCCGCCATTGAAGGAGAAACCGAATTTGACGTGTATTACTCGCCTTCCGGTAGCTTCTCGATTCCTAAATATACCAGCGAAACCAGCTACGAATGGACACTCATTCCAGCCGAAGCCGGCACACTGGTTTCTGACCAAAATAGTGTCACCATTAATTGGAACATGACCTTTATAGGCGACGTAACATTGAGGTTAGTGATCCACAACGATTGCGGTGAAGGAGAGACCTCCCTCGGCATCAAAGTGAAAAACTCCACATCGGTAAACGAACACCATCTGGATGTCAGCCTCTTCCCCAATCCCGCAGACGACATGATCACCATCAGCATTGCCAATCCCATCGACAAAGTAAGGATTGAGATCTACAACCTATTGGGAGAATGCATGTTGTCGCAAAATGCAGAAGGCAACGGAGAAAGCCTGAAAATCCAAGTGGGAATTGCCGATCTTCCCCCTGGTTCCTACCTGATGAACCTCATGTCGGACAAAGCCAATTGTGTCAAAAGCTTCATTGTAAAATAACGCTTTGCGCCAATAGGCCAAAACAGGAGAAGCCTTGCGACTTCTCCTGTTTTTTGACAATAGTTGTCTTCAATGAAAAAACCTACACGATGCATGAAAAAATGAAAGTTCAATTTGGAAAGTTATAAAAGCGGTGGAAAAAATAATCCCGCCGCAGCGGCGGGATTTTGAAAAAATGTCTATATTTGGCGGCAAATAGTATTAATGCGGCATCGGAATACATTTAACACTTTATATTTCAATATTGTAAAATAAAAAAAACACAACGATAAGTCATGAAAAAGTTCACGAAAATCGCATGGATTGCCATGTTGCTGCTTGTTATGCCAATGAAGCAGTTCGCGCAAGAAAGAAACCAAATTAGAGATTATGAAGGCGGATTCCTTTTCAACATGTTCGAAATCGAAACCGTGGAAGAGCGCATTCAGTTAGCCTCGGCTCTTGCCACAAGCGACATCTGGATTTGCAACCCAACCGACAATCCCGGAGAACTATTCATTAGACCTAACGGCTACAATAAGGACATCCCGATTTATGCTGAATTTGATTATCTCAGGATGACGCTAAAGGAAGAATACGGAGAAGTTTCTGCTTTACCCAAAGAAGAGTTTGTCGAGATTTTCAACTCATGGGCACAAAATATCAGTATTGATTACTATAACTTCCTAATTTCTGATCAAGTTGGCGACCGTGCCAATCACTGCATGGATGCAGAACCTTTCTGTACCAGCGATGTTTATAACTTTCCTGCCATCAACAGTGGTTACTCTTGGTCTGGTCCTAACTACGGATGCTTAGGTTCATCTCCAACAATGAAACACTCTTTCTGGTACTATATGAGAATCGGCCAGGCGGGCAACATCACCATCAAGATAGAAGCAAGCTTTGATGTCGATTTTGCGATGTGGGGACCTTTCAACGACCAAACAGCACCTTGCCCAACGCAAGCAGGTCAAGCGGGATTGCTGACGGCAAACTGTTCAAACTGTCCAAACAACACATTATCCCCCAATTTCTATCCTTCAGGAAACTTACACGACTGCAGTTTTGATGCCGCTCATTATGAATATGCGCACGTCGTAAATGGGCAGGTTGGACAATATTACATCTTGTTGATTACAAATTACAGCGGTAGCAGCGGCAACATTACCTTCCAAAAATACGCTGGAAACGGTGAAACCGACTGTGGCATCATGCCTCCTTTGGTTTCGAGCGACAGCCCGCTTTGCGTAGGAGAAACGCTTCACTTAACAGCCAATGGTCAAGCAGGTGCCTCTTATAGTTGGACAGGACCGGGCGGATGGACCTCCAATGTACAAAATCCAACTCGATCCAATTGCACCATGGCCATGGCAGGTACTTATACCTGCACTATTTCATTAGGTAGTCAAACAAATAGTGCCACTACTGAAGTTGCCATTCTTCCCAAGCCCACAGCCAACTTCACAGCGTCTTCGGTATGTAAAGGCTCTCCCACCCAATTTACCAGCACCTCCACCACCAATCCACCCAACCAAACAATAACGAGTTACCAATGGAATTTTGGAGATGGAGCCACTGGAACAGGTCCCAGCGTCAACCACACCTATAGCAGTGCCGGCAGTTATCAAGCAAAACTTACTATAAGCACAGGAGGTCACTGTACCAGCCAAAAGACACAAACTGTGACCGTGTATGATATGCCCAAGGCCAATGCCGGCCCTGATCAAAGTATTGTTTACGGTGCGACAGCCACATTAAGCGGATCAGGTGGTGCAGGTGCTTTCAACTATCACTGGGAACCCGCCAACAAGGTAGTCAATCCAAATGCACAAACCACCCAAACCGTGGCTTTGACCCAAACCACTCAGTTCACTCTTACCGTTACAAGCGTATCCGGCGGTTGCCAAGATACCGACCAAGTCACCGTTGCCATCAATGGGACAGGCATGACCGCAAGTGCCAGTGCAGACAACACCGTATTATGTCAAGGCGAATCCACTACGCTTCACGCCACCCCCGTAGGAGGCTCAGGGAACTACTCCTACTCATGGACTCCCACTACGGGACTGAGCAATCCCACGGCACAGCATCCAGTGGCAACACCGCCTGTCGGCAATACCACTTACACTTGCCATGTGAACGACAACGGATTGACAAGCCAAGATGTCAGTGTCAGCATTCAGGTACATCCCAATAAATCGACTGACATTTACGAGTCTTTCTGCGACAACGGAACCTTCTCGTTCTTCGGACAAAATCTTAACGAGCCCGGCACCTACCAGCACGTCCTCGAAACACAATTTGGCTGCGACAGCACCATCGTCCTTCATTTGAACGAGAACCCAACCTATCTCACTCCCATTGCTGACAATTTCTGCGACGGAGACACCTATGAATGGTACGGGCAAACTTACAACCAATCGGGCGTTTACGAGCACACCCTGCAAACGATACTTGGCTGCGACTCGGTTATTCAATTGACACTTACCAAGTTACCGGTATCGCACAACAACATTACCGCCTCTATATGCCCGGGAGGCCAATACCCCTTCTTCGGCGAAATGCTTACCGAAGCCGGCACTTACACAGGCACTGCAACCAACCAATGGGGATGCGACAGCATCGTTGAGCTTACACTTAGCATTAACGACCACTACGAAACCGATTTCACCGTTAACCTTTGCGATGGCAGTTATACTTGGGCAGGAACCAATCTCGGCCCCCTTACCGAAAACGGCGAATATACCTTCACCTTCGAGAGCCAAGCCGGTTGCGACAGCATCGTCACCCTGCACCTTGCCTTCCACCCGGTACAGGATGGCCAATACAATGCGACCGCCTGCGATTCCTACACATGGAACGCTCCGCTTGGTGACGGACAGACCTACACTGCATCAGGTGTTTATACCGTAGATAAAACAACAGAATGGGGGTGCAACTACCAGAATCATTTAGACTTGACCATCAACAAAAGCACCCTCACCGACCTTTCACTTACCAATTGCGACTATTACGTATGGAATGGCAACAACACCTACAACACATTTACCGACACCATCAAGTTCTCCGGCGATTTCCACCATACTTTTAATACCATGCACTATTGTGACAGTGTGGTAAACATTCACATGGACATGGAATACGCGCCGGCCTACGAGCACATCTATGGCAACCGCTGGCCCATTGGCGGCAGCCTGACCCATATCTCCATTGAAGAGTACCAGATCAGAGGCTACCATCCGTTGGCCGAGTTCGACACACAATGGGAGCTTGAATGTCCCGACTGGAGCTTTGAGACCTACGGCGATCACAACGCCTGCTGCAAAGTGGTCATCACGACTTTTCCAGTGGATTCCATATTGCTGAAAGCCACCACCACAAACCGCTGCGGCATTTACATCGATTCCATTTGGATTCGCTGCACCTATTTCGACACTGAAGAATACCAAGATTTATGCACCGTTGACATTGTACCCAACCCCAACAATGGGGAAATGACTTTCAATTTCAGCAATATGTTGGGTCAAGTCGATGTGCGCGTATTTAACATGACAGGCAGCCTTATTGACCGCTTCACCACCTGCAACGACCTGAACAATGTAACGACAAGCTATTCGATGCCGCAATGCACAGCGGGCATGTACTACTTTGTTATCACCAACAAAGACAAGTCTGTTACAAAAAAAGTAATTGTCATGTAGGCCACCTGGAAATTTCACACAAAACCGCTGACAATACTATATTGCCGGCGTTTTTTTTATCATCGACCTCCTTGCTTTTTTTCTCCTATTATCCAACAAAAAAGCACATTTGAGCTGTTTGTAGTAAAAAAAACGCCCAAATGTCTTGGCATTAGTACTTCTTTTTACGTACATTTGCGCCTGCTATCCGATTATTGCTTTTCCATGACTTTTTGAATGGTGCAAATCGATGAAAGCATTTTCTTGGTACTCATCAACTCTATTTTGCAATATGATGCGCAAGACAAAAATGGCATTCATGGCCGTGCTGTTATTGGCAGCCTTCTTCGGCTGTACAAAGATTGAGTTCGGGAAGGACTACGAAATCCTTTCGGAGAACGAAAACACATCCATCATGTTCACCGATCTCCAGACCACTCCTTTCATCACAGACTATATGAAAGCCCATTCCGACCTGCTGGAGCTATTTGGAGAAGAAAATATTTATTTTGGCGACACGCCGCCTACCATTTGCTCATTAGAGCAACCTGAATTTCAAATCAAGGCCGATGATGGCATTTATGCCACGGCAAAGAGTTACGTAGATGGATTTCCAGAACCTTTGAATCTTCCGAGCGCGGGGAGCATACAGCCCATTAAATACTATCATCGTTTTTACGATCAAAGCCAAAGCATGATCAAATACATGTGCAAAACCGTTGAGGGAACTGACGAACACGTTCGTTCGATAGATACGGTATTTCTCATGGGCCATGACGATTGTTTTACCGCCTATTATTATGAAATAGCAGATACCCCTGGGCATCCAATAAATGCTATTGTCATTTCCGGAAAAAAAACAGACGGCGGCATAGCCGACTACCGTTACGGTGTAAAAATCGTTGAATACACTACTCATGATTACGACCCCACTGCTGTCTTCGGAGCAGGTTCCATCCATATCTTCAAGGAAAGAGACAACTTGGCCGATTGGTACCAATGGTATGACGAACACTCCCAATCACTTGGCTTCCTGCCATAATACTTTTTATGATGAACAGAGTTCCCCTTGCTTTTCTTCTTCTTATTATTTTTTTACTGCTATACTTCCATCCTGCACAAGCACAAAGGAAGTGGAAGAAAGCTCTTCCTGAAAAAAACGGAGTTTCGTATAACAATGGCAAGTTCAATATCGGAATCAAAGCTGGTGCAATATGGAGTTATTTTGGATATTCCATCTTAAAGAACACTACCTACGACGGCATCATTAGTCCAATAGCGGGACTATTATTGGAATACAAAACCAATACCCCCCTGTCGGTTGGTTTTAATCCTTATGTAGCTATACGTGGCACTTCCATGCACCACGACAAGGTGTGGCAGAGTGGCTTGGGAACCCAGACTGACACGACGAGAACCCAGTACACATGCCAAATGAATATTGTAGGCACGCGCTTCCCTTTCACCTATTATTTCAATTCTTTTATTTTCTCCAATCCAAAAGACAAACAGTTTTATGTCACTTTGGCTCCTGAGGCTTACTATGTGTTGGGGGGTAAAATTCGGTATTCAAAAATCGACATGCCTCAAGGTACATTCAAGTCCGACACTTCCATTCTTATCGGCAAGGCCAATATGCAACGCTTGCAATTCGGAGTCACCTGTGGCGCCGGCTTTTCATCAAAACACAACATCAACGCCTTTGCGTTTGTCATGAAATACGAATTGGCGTTCAGCTTTGGCATCAACAACATTTTTTCCAAAATGGAATCCCAGCAAGGCGGTTTTCCTGAAAATGGTGGTTTTGCAGGATCACCATACGCCACGATACAACAAGGGCAACGCCGATACCGAGCTTTGGATTTCTCCATCACCCTCATGTTTCCCATCAAGAAACAGCTGCGAGGCGCATGCATCAATTGGGGAGAATTTAATTAAAAAATCAACGAGATACAATAACTACAACTTATAATAATAACAAAATCAAATTGCAAAATGAGAAAGAATGTACTCAAATCGACGGCTTTGCTCCTGCTTGTTTTATCGGCAGGATTTGCAAGCGCACAGACGTTCACTTTCCCCACCAAAGGCCCTCAAGGTTTTTCAATCACCGATAAGAACCGTGGCGGCGTGAAAGTAAACTATTCCATGAAGGGCTTTTCCCTTGACCAGTTCAACCACAAAGGCGAGATCCTTTCGGAAATCTCCTTTGCAGGTATCGTCCTGCCCAACCGCTATGGCTGCCCTAATCTTCCTACTGAAAGCCGCATGATCGCCATTCCACAAGGTGCCAAGGCAAGACTGACGGTTGTCAGTTGCGAAAAGACCGTGGTAAAAGGTGTCAACATGGCGCCCGCCCTACGTCCGCAACCTGAAACGGCAAAACCTGACCTGAACTATGTGAAAGACAGCAAAGTGTACGCTACCAATGCGTTGTATCCTGAAGCGCCCTTCATCGTTTCGGAAGCAGCCTCCATGCGTGGTGTGGATGTGGTCATGCTTTCCGTCACTCCTTTCCAATACAATCCGGTCACCAAAGACCTGACTGTCTATTCCAACATCGAGCTGGCGCTCGACTTTGAAGGCGGCAACGGTCATTTTGGCGAAGACAGGCTCCGTTCCCCTTATTGGGATCCCATCCTGGCTGCCGAACTGATGAACTACGACCAACTGCCCGTCATCAACTACGAAGCGCGCATGCAGGATTGGCTGAACAGAGAAGCCGAAGGCGCTGAATATCTGATTGTCACACCAAACAACGATGCTTATGTCCAATCGGCCAACCAACTCAAGGAATTCAGAACCCGCCAGGGTATCCTGACAAAGGTCATTCGTCTTGATGAAATGGAAGCTTCCACAACCAACAACATCAAAGCATGGTTCCACAATGCCTATAACAACTGGGAAATTGCCCCTGCCGCTGTTTGTCTGCTTGGCGACCACGGTACTGACCTCACCAAGTGCATTCCCGCCGAAACCGAATCCCACCCCTACAGCGGATCCTGTATCACCGACAACCATTATGCTGACCCGACAGGTGACAATTTGCCGGATATTTGTTTCTCACGTCTCGTTGCTCAAAACGAGTCGGAACTTCCGGTTTTTGTTGGAAAGCAACTCGAATATGAACAAAATCCCGTTATGGATCCTAATTTCTACAAGAACCCCATCACAGCATTAGGATGGCAGACTGAACGTTGGTTTCAGATTTGCTCGGAGGTAGTTGGCGGTTATTGGCGAAACCAAGGAAAGACCCCAGTACGTATTAATGCCATTTATTCCGGCACTCCAGGAAACGAATGGTCGTCAAACCAGAATACATCCCTGGTCGTCAATTACTTCGGTCCTAACGGTAGAGGTTATATCCCCGCTTCGCCTGGCGAAATGGGCGGATGGACAGGTGGAACAGGCCAACAAGTTGTCGACGCGGTCAATAGCGGCGCATTCATGTTACAACACCGCGACCATGGAATGGAAACTGGCTGGGGCGAGCCTGACTTCGGCAATTCCAATGTAAACCAACTGACCAATGTAGGCAAACTACCTTTCGTCATGTCCATCAACTGCTTAACGGGCAAGTTTAATCATTCCTCCAACTGTTTGATGGAAGCTTTCATGCGTCGCAAACACAACAACCAAAATGCCGGTGCTGTTGGCGTACTCTGCCCAACCGAGGTATCCTATTCATTTGTGAACGACACGTACGTTTGGGGTGTTTATGACCTTTTCGACGCAGACTTCATGCCTGACTACGGCCCCTATGCTAACCATAGCGGAAACTGGTTGCCTGCTTTCGGCAATGTAGCAGGAAAATACTTCTTGAAACAAAGCTCATGGCCCTATAACACAGAAGACAAGGACATTACCTACACCATGTTCACCGCCCACTGCGATGCATTCCTGCGCTTGTATTCAGAGGTGCCCCAAGAGATGAATGTCATCCACCCTGAGGTGGTTCTTGCCGGTTTGACCGAAGTCAACGTCACGGCTCCTGAAGGTTGCACCATTAGCCTCATCATCACCAACCCCGAAGGGGGATGGAAAATCATCGGTGTTGCTCAAGCTACCGGCACCCCTCAAAACATCACCATCCCGGCACAGGTTCCTCCAACTGAAATCAACATCGTCTGCACAGGACAAAACTACCTTCGCTATGAAGGCGTCATAACGGTGATCCCGGCCAATGGCCCGTATATCGTTTTCGACTCCAAAACCATCCATGACACGAACAACAACGGCCAGCTCGACTATGGCGAGACCATCATCCTCGACGTGACATTGAAAAACGTTGGCAGTGAAGCGCTTAGCGCATTCGACGCTACGCTCAACACCACTTCCGAGTACATCACCATTACCAAGAACAGTGCTCAATTCGAAAGCGTTGCCCCCAACGCCACAAGCTCTGTTGAAGGTGCTTTCAGCTTTACCGTTGCCAACAACATTCCCGACAACACCAATAACTTGTTCACCATCGTAGTTGTCAATGGCGACAAAACCTACACAAGCAATCTGAGCATGAGGGCTTATGCACCGTCGTTCAAAATTACGAGCATGAGCATCAACGATGCGAATGGCAACAACAATGGGCGCTTAGACCCGGGTGAAACGGCCACGCTTAGCTTCGCCTTTAAAAACGAAGGCCATACCGATGCTGCACAGACTGCTGCTACACTTCAAATCATGTCGCCCTATATTACCATTAGCGAAAGCACCATGAATTTCAACAGCATTGCCGCCGGAAGCGATAAAACAGCTTCTTTTGAAATCAATGTCAGCGAAAACACTCCCCTTGGTTACACTTGTCCCATTTTGTTCAATGTCAAAGCCGGTCATTATACAACACAAAAGGACTTCAGTGCCAAAGTAGGTCTGATTCTCGAAGACTTCGAAACAGGAGAACTCGGTGAAGGCTGGACGAATGATCCGGCACGGCCTTGGAGCATCGTCACCGAAAATCCTTACGAAGGAACACACTGTCTGAAATCAGGCGAGACCGGCGATTCACAAACCAGCACCATCACCTTGACCCATGATGCCGGTTCGGAGGATGAAATCTCTTTCTATTACAAAGTCTCGTCAGAAAACAACTATGACAAGCTGTTGTTCTACATCGACGATGTGCAAAAAGGCGAATGGTCGGGATCCATCGATTGGACTCAAACTTCATACACAGTTACCGAAGGCACACATACCTACAAATGGCAATACAAAAAGGACGTATCGTATTCAAGCGGAGCCGACTGCGCCTGGATCGACTACATCTCCTTGCCTTCTCCTCGCATCATGGCGGGAACAGCAGGCCTTGACGTTGACATCTGCTCCGGCAACACGGCTCAAATTGTAGGCTACGCTATCCATCACGAATCACTACAATGGACAACTGCCGGCGACGGCACGTTCAGCGACAACAGCATTGCCGAGCCTATCTACACGCCCGGAAGCCAAGACCTTGCCAACAAGAGTGTGGTACTTACCATCACTATTTCCGGCAACGGACAAACCATTACTGACGACATGACGGTTCATATTTTCGACAACATCACCATCACCAACGCACTGAGCGGCACGACTTACTGTGGCATTGCCGAGCCTCAAGATGTCGCTGTCACTATCGATGGCGAATACGCCTCATTGCTTTGGACGACCAACGGTGACGGAACTTTCGAAAATGCCGGTAACTTGGCCACGACCTACACGCCCGGTGCCAATGACATCGCCCAAGGCAACGTCACATTGGTGGCAACAGCCGAAACCATGGGTTGCGGACCGTTGAGTTTCGACTATCCTTTTGAAATGAACCAAGCACCCGTACTTGCAATCAGCAACACCGAAATTGATATCTGTGCCGACGAACCCGTTGAAGTCGCCATCAGTTTGAGCGGCTCGACAGGCTCAGGCTATACGGTCAATATCGACGGCACTGATTACACTGTTGCAGAAGGAGCGACAAGCATCACACTCCCCGCCATTGCTGCTACGGGACAACATGTTTACAATGTGCTCAGCGTATCCAATCAAACCTGCACAAAGCATTATTCCGAAGGTGAACTTACCTTTACGGTCAATGTCAACGCCGCCCCTACTCTCACCGTGGCAAACGCCGAACAGAGCATCTGTCAGGGTGAAACCGCCACCGTTGAAATCAACTTCACCGGTGCCGCCCCGTTCAATGTCCATGCCAATGGGATGGACGACTTCACTGCCGAAGGCAACAGCCTTTCTTTGAATTTCACGGAAAGTGTTTCCTCCACCTTAGTAAGCGTTACCGACGCCAACGGCTGCCAGAGCAACCTTGAAACCGCCATCCGTGTTGTCGTAATCGGCAGCACCCCATTGCCGATCAACGGACCTTCGGAAGTGGACTCCTACATTACCCCGACCTCAGAATACTCGGTTGACGGCATCAATAATATCAATTGGAGCATCAGCCCTGCGGAGGCGGGAACCCTTGCCCAAAACAATGGCAAACTGACCGTCACGTGGAGCAGCACGTTCAAAGGCATGGCCAAGCTCACAGCCGTTCCTACCGACTGTCCCAATGTTTCAGGCACCGAGTTCACGGTACAAGTCAAAAACAGCTTCGACGTGGACGAGTTCAACGCCAATGCCCGTATCTACCCCAATCCAGCTCATGAAAAACTCAACATTGCCATTGACGGATTGAATGGCACAGCACATATCGAGGTGTATAACATCCTTGGCGAAAAGGTCATCAGCCAAGAAAAGGAAACTGTTGAAAATGCCGATATGGAAATCAACGTTGGCCACCTGAAAAATGGGACTTACATTGTAAAAGTGTATTCCGACAAACAGGTATGGACACGCAGATTCGTTGTTGAAAAGTAATTTCAACAGACACGTTCTCAAAAAAGCCGCTTTTAGGAGCGGCTTTTTTATTGATTCCTTGCGGATGTCATCCTTGACCCGATCATGAATCAATCCAAAATCTAAGCACCAGTACCGAATGACCCTTTAATTCCACATCGGCTGGAGCATGGAATGACAGTGTGAATGAAGCGTGTTGGTTGGTAGTGTTTCAATCATTGTGTCCGAATTCTGTTGACTTCGGATTCTCGTCGCTTCGCATCATTGCGAAGGAGGCACGACTGAAGCCATCCAGATTATACGCTGCCGCGCGATCGTATCGCGTGGCAATAAAACTCCAAAGACCACGCGATGCAATCGCGCGGCAGCGGAAAATAAGCCTTTCATGAATAGCCATGTGGTGTGTTATCCTTTGTCAGGA
>JBGYWU010000027.1:0-4441 GCA_041842265.1 Candidatus Limimorpha sp.
ACACATCTAAACTCAAATTGTTCAATTAGAAAAACACTATAGTAAGGCGACCACTATACCAACAATTCCAACAATGATGCCTACAACATCAACCCATAGCTGAAGTTCTTCAGTACACTTTCCTCCTTGATCATCTCCACAAGGGTCGCAGCCTGCATTATACCATGTTCCATTTTTTGCACAAGTTTTGGTACAATTCTCGCTCCGACACCAAAGCAAAAACTTGGGCAGACCCGAAGTCATGCACATTGGAGAGTCAATTTCCGTGGTAACACAGTTGTCGCCGTTTACACTAACCTTATAGTACTGATTACCGATACGGTAACCAAACTCGTAAACACCTGTACTAACTTCTGTTTCTACATAGTATATCGTTCCGTTTTGTGCAACTTCCTTTTCAGTAAAATTTTGCATCAGCCAAAAGGTGTATGTCGTTACTTCTTCCGTGTCAAGCAAAGTAATTTTTACTTCAGGAAGAACAGCTATATCATTCGGGAGACTGTCCAGCACTTGGATTGATTCGATGATAAACCTATCCTGATTGGTCTTGGAAGCCAGATTCTCATTCCACTTTTGTTGGATTTCATACAAGCCGAAACTGTAAGTCATTTCTTCCGTAGCGTTGTTGAAAGTTGCAATCGGCAATCTTTCAACCCCATAGATGGTTGACTGAATAGCAGCCTTTTCTTCTTCCTTGTTGCAGGCAAAGAGCACTGCAACAATTGTGGCAACCAGGAATATGGCGGCCAATTTTTAGCGTATTTTTTCATTTTGTAAATTTCTCCACCTCGCGGTTCCTCAGGCCGCTGTCTTAATGAGGCGGTTTCGGCCTTATGTGTTCCCCGCATCGTTTTGCCTTTCGATGCAGTGATGTTCTTATCATCATCGCCCAACTATGGTTTCGCCCCGCCAACGGCAAGCACCGTCAATGCCGAGGACATGCGTTTGATGAACTTGTTCTTGCCCAAATGCCAAATCTCGTTGAAGAAACATGGTTTGTCCACTTCGGGTTTTGGGCAACTCCGTAATTGTGGATGAGACCATGCGATGTTTGGGATGTATAAGCGGGTGGAAAACATTTCCGCGAGGCTGTGGAAACAAGTTTTCAGACATTGGCCGAAAACCGTAAAAAGAGGCGTTATGTGGCGGTTTGGTTGCATGGCGTCACGATTTCGCTGCAAATTTATGGAAAAAAACTGCCTTTGTCAAGTATTGTCGCGAAAAATTTTGAACAAACTTAAAAATTTAGAACGGTTACAAATAATATCTCATGCAAGATAGTCCTTTTAATGAGAAATAGGACAAAAAAATGAAGAAAGATAGACAAGGCATCGGGAAAAACCTTATATTTGTCCGATATTTCGCTTTGTTGAAATCAAGAAAAGTCATAACAAATTCAATATGAAGAAATTCCTACTCATCATGGCGGTTCCCGTGCTGATGGCAGGGCGGCTTGCGGCCCAGACCATCGACACTGCCGACCTGAACAAACAAGACGTGCCCACGGTGATCTTGCTCGATTCCGACTTCTACGACAACTCCACCTCGGTCAACGATGCCTCTACCTTGCTGAATTCGTCGCGCGACGTGTTCAACAGCATCGCGGCCTACAACTTCGGCTCGCTGCGCTACCGTGTGCGCGGCAACGACTCGAAGTACAGCGACGTGATGATCAACGGCATCCTGATGAACGACCCCGAGACGGGGCGACCGGTCTTCGCCAACTGGGGCGGGCTCAACGACGCTTTCCGCAACTCGGTGCTCCTCGAAGGATTGGGCAAGACCGATGCGGGCTTTGGCGGTCTCGGCGGACTGACTGCCTATTCGACACGTGCCTCGCAATACCGCAAGCAGGTCTCGCTGAGCTATGCGCTCTCCAACCGCTCCTACAATCATCGCGCCATGGCTTCCATCGGCACGGGCGAGATGGGCAATGGCTGGTTTATGATGGCCTCTGCCAGCGGCCGCTATGCCGGCAAAGGCTACACCGAAGGCACTTTCTATCAAGCTTACAGTTACTTCCTCTCGGTGGAGAAGAAGATCAACGACAAGCACAGCCTCGACCTTACCGTGTTCGGCGCGCCCTCACAGCGTGGCGGCTCGGCGCCTGTGGTGCAGGAAATTTACGACCTTGTCGGTTCCAACTACTACAATCCCAACTGGGGCTACCAAACCGTGGGTGCCAGTGGCAATCAGGTCATCCGCAACTCGCGAGTGAGCACCTACCATCAGCCTTTCGCCAATCTCACTTGGTACTGGTCGCCGAACAGGAAAACCAATTTCCAGACTTCGGTCTATTACTTTGCCGGTCCAGGAAGTCAAACCGCCCTCGAATGGGGTGAGGCACCCGATCCACGCCCGGATTACTACAAGAACTTGCCGAGGTACTACATGACCAACGCCCACAGCACGGCGGAATATGAGGCCCAACTAAACGCTTGGCTCAACCGCGACCTGAAAACCACACAAATCGACTGGGACGGACTCTACAACGCCAACCGCAACCACCTCTTTACAGTGCAAAACGCCAACGGTCAGGAAGGCAACACCATCGCAGGCAAAGCCTCGAAATACATCCTTGCCGAACGCCATTACGACAAGATGCAGACAGGCGGCGTCTCTTATTTCAAGCATGAGTTCTTGCCCAACCTTATCATGACGGGTGGTTTTGCCGTGAATGTTTCAAAGACACACTATTACGAAAGCATAAACGACCTCCTCGGCGGCGATTTCTATTATGACATCAACAAGTATGCCGAAAACCTCGAAAACGACGAGAGTCAGACCAATTTGCTCAACCCCAACCATGTGGCCAAGGTGGGCGACATCATCAACTACAACTACTACGCCAACCGCAACTACGGACGTATCTGGAACCAAATTAATTATTTGGTCGGCAATTTCGACCTTTATTTAGGCGTACAGGCCGCGTTTACGCAGATTTGGCGCGAGGGTCTCTGGAAAAGCGGTTCCTTTGCCGACAATTCCTATGGCGAGGACGAGGCACACAACTTCCTTGACCCGAGCGTAAAGGCCGGTGCGACCTACGCCATCAACGGCCGTAACCACATCGTGGCCAACATGGCTTATTTCATGCAGGCCCCACAGTTCAGGGACATCTATGTGTCGCCCCGTACCCGCAACACTGTAGTGGAAAGCGACCTGAAGAGCGAAAGTATCCATGCTTTCGACCTGAGTTATCTCTACCGTTCACCTGAGTTCAAGTTCCGCCTGACGGGTTACTACTATGCCCATCAAAACCTCATCTGGAACCGCAGCTTCTATTGTGAGAACGTTTACCTCGGTGGAGGTTCCCAAGGCAATAACTACACCAGCGAGTTCGTCAACTTCATCATGACGGGCATCAACCAAAAGAGCCTCGGCTTGGAAATGGGCGCGGAATACAACATCTCACCGACGGTTACATTGCAGGCCGCAGCCGCCAACGGCATCAATGTGTATAACAACAATCCCTTCTTTTCGGTCTATGCTGACAACAATGCCAAGGCTTACATCCAAAACAGCGTGGCATACCTGAAAAACTACCATGTCTCTTCGGGGCCTGAGACGGCGGTTTCGCTGGGAATCAAGTATAACTCGCCGAAATATTGGTGGGTAAGCCTCAATGCCAACTATATGGCCAACATGTATTTCGACGTGAACCCATACAACCACACCGAAGAAGGCATGTTGCACTATGCCCAGGGCGACATCCGCATTAAGGATGTGCTGAACCAGACCCCCATGAAACCCGCCTTCACACTCGACTTCTACGGAGGCTTCTCAAAACGTTACAAGGGGTACTATTTCTTGGTGAACGCAAGTGTCAACAACCTGCTCAACAACAAGAGCGCCGTCCTCTATGGCTACGAGCAATTGCGTTTCAATGCCAACAATCCCGACATGTTTCCCGAAAAGTATTCCTACATGTACGGACTTAATTATTTCATCAGCCTGACCGTTAGGAAATAAGCTTTCTGCTTGCAATCCAAAGCGCCAACAGCTAATCCTAAACGCTAACAGCCAAAACAACTTGCAACAACAAACAAACACAACAATAAAATGAAAAACAAAGTATTCAACCATTTTCTCCTCCTTGCCTTAGTGGGCGTGCTGTTCGCCTCATGCAAGAAAGAGTATCCCGAGCCTCCTATCCAAGATTTGCCGATAGGAACGGTTTACACGATTGATTCAATCCTTGCCTTGGAGCCGGGTACGGTGTTCACGGAAGATGCCTCGGTGTATGGCATCGTTACCGCCGATGAGCAGTCGGGCAACCTCTACAAGTCTGCCTTCATTCAAGACCGCGCCACAGGCGCTGCCATCGAGTTGCACCTCAATGCCGTAAGCGGTGTCCGCATTGGCGACTCCGTCCGCGTATATCTGAAGGATGTAACCTATGCCCTATACAACAGACTGCCCCAACTGACGGGCTTCGGCC
>JBGYWU010000028.1:0-3946 GCA_041842265.1 Candidatus Limimorpha sp.
CGAATGTCTTTCCTGCCAACACTTGTTCCTGCTCGGAGGCGGCTTGTTTGGTCATGGCGAACTGCAGTCCTGCCTGTTTCAATCTGTTGACGATATCGATGTTGCGCTCATCGTCGAAGAAATTCCGCACCGAAAGCGCAATCTTTTCGCCTATTTCGTTGATTTCTGTCATTTCCTCCACGGTGGCGCCGATAATATGGTCGATGTCGTGCAAAGCCTTTGCCAATACTTTGGCTACCGATTCACCTACGAACTTTATGCCCAAGGCGAACAGCACCCGCTCAAACGGCACCGATTTTGATTTTTCCAAAGCGCCAAGGATGTTTTGTGCCGTCTTTTCCTTGAAGCTTACTTTGCGCTGCGAAGTAGGCAACAGGTTGAATTCATCTTCTATGGTGATGACTTTCTCCAAACCATAAAGTTTTTCGTAGGTAAGGTCATACAAATCAGCGACATTGCTGACCAACCCCTCTTCGTAAAGCAATTCCACTTTGCCTTCGCCGAGTCCTTCGATATTCATGGCTTTGCGGCCAATGAAATGCTCTATGCGGCCTCGGATTTGCGGCGGGCAGCCCGAACTGTTGGGACAATACCATGCCGCCTCGCCTTCGTTCTTCACAAGTGGACTTCCGCAAATCGGGCAGGTCTTGACGAACTCCACAGGCCGTGCTCCTGCCTGACGTTTGTCAATGTTTACGCCGATGATTTTCGGGATGATTTCGCCACCTTTCACTACGGTAACGGTATCTCCATAGTGCAGGTCGAATTGGCGGATAAAATCCTCATTGTTCAAGGTGGCGCGTTTCACGGTAGTGCCTGACAGCTGAACGGGGGAGAGGTTGGCCACTGGTGTGACGGTACCATGTCTTCCTACTTGAAAATCCGTGCTTTGTAATTCGGTTTCCACTTCTTCAGCCTTAAACTTGTATGCGATGGCCCATTTCGGCGACTTGGCTGTGAAGCCTAATGCCTGCTGTTGTTCGTAGTTGTTGACTTTCAGTACAATGCCATCAATGGCGAAGGGCAACTCATGACGTTTCTCATCACAATAGTCTATGAACTCAAAGATTTCGTCTATGGTCTTGCACAAGGCCATGAAGTTGGAGATGTTGAAGCCCCATTTTTTTGCCGCTTGTAGGCTTTGGTAATGTGTTTGGTAACGGTCTTCCAAGCCATCCATCATCATATAGTAGCAATAGTTATCCAGTCGGCGGTGTGCCACTTCTTTGGAATCTTGTAGTTTAATGGTTCCTGCGGCAGCATTGCGTGGGTTGGCGAACAGGTCGTCGCCAGTCTTGGCACGGGCTTCGTTCAAGCGGCTGAAGCTCTCAAAGGGCATCACGATCTCTCCTCGCATTTCGAAGAAGGGAGGAAAGTTACCATGCAACTTGAGCGGAATGGTGCGGATAGTCTTCACGTTCGTAGTCACATCGTCGCCTTGGGTGCCATCACCGCGGGTAACGGCGCGAACAAGCACGCCTTGGTCATATTGCAGACTGATGCTTAGGCCGTCAAACTTGAGCTCGCAGCAGAATTCCACCTCTCCTTCAATGCTTTTTTTGATGCGGTTGATGAAGTCGGCAATTTCCTCGCGGCTGTATGAATTGGCCAAAGAAAGCATGGGGTAGCGGTGTTGCACGCTTTGAAACTCCTTGGTGATATCACCGCCGACACGTTGCGTGGGCGAAAAGGGTGATAAGAATTCCGGGAAGGCTTTCTCCAAGCCTGCCAATTCCTCCAACTTCATGTCGAACTCATAGTCGCTGATGGTTGGTTTGGCGAGGACATAATAGTTGTAGTTGTGTCGGTCCAGCTCGTTACTCAAAGCTGCAATGCGCTGTTGGACCTTTTCTTTGTTCATAAATAGATGTATTTCAAAGGATTGACACTGAGAGCCAGAAGCAGTAATCCCAGGGTGGCTATGGAAATGATGATGCCGATGAAAGTCATCAGGGCGCCTTTGTAATTGCGTTGGATGAAAAGGATCAATAATATACTGATGACAACAAATACACTTTCATACCAAACGCAAACACCCAGTCCAAGCATGGTACCTGCGATGAGGAACGAACTGCGGTGGACATTGGTGTGGAGGTTATGTTGTCTCAGAATTTCCTGCCGCAGCAAGACGTTTGAACCATACAGAATCAAAGGAAGACTGAGGAAAGCGCTGGCGTTTCCAATGATGCCGAACGAAGGCATGATGCAGCTGAAGGTCGGGATGATGGCCAGCAACCAGGCATTCTGTTTGCTTGAAGTCAGGTCGCAGATACGGTAAATCATTGACACGGTAAAGAGGGAGACTACCGCATAGAGCAATCGGCTAAGGAACATCATGCCTTGCGAATCGCCAATGCCAAGCAGAGCCTTGACTTTCTCAAGGAAGGCGATGAAAAGGGTGGGATACTGCACCTCACCATGTGAGCCGAAGCCCGGAACGAACACTATGGCGATGATTCTCACGCAGATGGCAATCAGTATCAGCGAGGCAAAAGGGTGTTGTTCCTTAAAACGTTTGAGTCCTTGTGGCATTTTTTTTCGTTTAGAATGCAAAAGTACAATTTTTTTGTAGTTTTGCACCGTATTAATTGTAACGGAAAAACAAACCTTAAAGTATAAAAAATGAATAAACTAGTAAAAGTGTTTGCATTCGCCACCATGTTGATTGTTGGTGGCCAAGCTATGGCTCAGACCCGTGGCGCCATGTTCCTTGGGGTCTCATTTCCCGTGAGTGATTTTGCCGAATTCGAAGGATTCGATGAATTTGCCTTAAAGACGATGGATGTCGATGACGATGATGCAGGTGCCGGCATTGGCTTTAATGCAGGACTTAAGTGGTATTTTAATCCAGGGGTTAGAGGTTTGGGCGTAATGCTCTCGGTGGATGGCTTTTTCAATGGTCCCTGTACGGATTTGAAAAATGCTTATCGGGAGTTGGAAAACTCCTATGACGGACAAATTATTGATGATGGCTTCAAATATAAATCAAAGCCCCAATACATCAATGTTCCTGCCATGTTAGGCTTGAACTACATTTATCATGTCAACCCCAATTTGGGCGTTTATGTTGAGGCTGGTGCGGGCGGTAACCTCCGTTACATCACTCATTGGGAATCGGTTAAAAGGTTCTCCGTTTTGGGTGTGGATAGGCAAATAACAACTGATAATAAGTATGACAACGCTTTTAGCTTTGCCTACCAGGTTGGTGTTGGCGTGGAAGTGGCAAAGAACCTCGTGGTTGGCTGCAGCTTCTATGACCTCGGTGGCGCTCCCGTCAATGGTGATCAGACCATCAAGACACAGGCCCTCAACGACAATGTGACCGGCACTTCAAACAGTTACCTCAAACTGGGCACCATTCGTCCTACTATGGTTTTGGTGCGTATAGGATTCAGTTTCTAATCCCTGTTCATTCGTTGAAAACTGAAATACGAAGTGTCGGGTTCACTGGCGCTTCGTTTTTTGTGTTGTGTATGGCGGCTTTCAGACCCAAAGCAACGGTATCTTGCCCCTTAAAACCCATCGCATGAGCGTGTATTACCCCGGCAAGGAACGCATCGCCTGAGCCCGTTACGTTGACGATTTGGGCGTGAAGGGCGGGAAAAGCAACGGCAACACCGGCTGAACAATAAACGGCACCTCTTGACCCTAAGGTTAAATAAACATTGTTTATACCTTTGTAATTCAATATTTTGGAAGCATTAACAGTGTCTCTTTCTCCAGTGATTTGCACGGCCTCATCCTGGTTGCATTTCAAGGCGAAGACTGCATGTTTCTCTGACCTTTCCATGGCATCGGCAAAACGCGGTGCCTTGCCGGGCGAAACGGTGTCGATGTAAAGCGGTGCTTTGCAATGGTCGATGAGATAGGCAAGCGCTTCGCTGCTTAGCAGCGTGTCGGCAATGACGATGTCCGATAGGTTGACTGCCTCCATCTTGTCTTTGAG
>JBGYWU010000029.1:0-2518 GCA_041842265.1 Candidatus Limimorpha sp.
AAGAAACGATTGACGGGGATCCATATATTGAAGACATTGAGGTGTGTGGTTGTGAAACCAGCAATCCAAAAGATTATGAAAAATTATGTGGAAATGAATCAATTGTTAAGCAAATCAGTTCGTTGCCAAAGGATCAAGAAATTAAGAAAATGAATGTGATGAATACTACCTTGGCGGTGTCTGGAATCGCGGTTGGTCTTACAGTATTAATCACATTGATTACTCTTGGAGGACATTGATTATCCGAATACGAGGCATTTGCTTATTCGTTCTTGAAATCATAAATCCTTGAACATCAGTATTTTCAACGCGAAACGGAAAAGACAAAAAGAGGGCGTGGCATGATTGTCGCGCTTTCTCTTTTGGTTTTTTATGAAGAAAACATTCATTAAAGTGATTTTCCCCAAAAAATTATGTACCTTTGCAGCAAATAATTGAATATGCAACCCTCAAACCCTTCCGCGATTTCAAACGGTCTCCGTTATTTGGACGACAGGGGATGGTCGGAACTTATTGATTCCCGATGGACGGCTGATGTGCAAGAAGAGTTGGAACGTTCGGGTCTTGGATTGACGGAAGATGAGATTATTGAGATTTGCAATGTTGCTATCGTACCCGAGCCAGATTGGGACACCCAAGAGAGATTGAATATCACAGACTGGCCGACACAACAAGACCAAATCAACACATCAATAAAATACAACGCATTTTCGGAGCACACACTCCGATTAATTGACAATTACACAAACGAAATACTCAATGGAAGAACAAATCTTGATCGATTCAATTTACCAGAGCATGCAGGACTCTGCACGGCAGGTGCGCCGCTCATTGGGGCGTACATCGTATGCAACTACGCGCGAACAAGCCTTGAGCCAAGTCGAGATGCTCCAGCAGGCCAAGCAAGCAGCCCAACAAACTGGGAAATAGACGCCAAGCAAGAAGAGTTGGTGCAACTTTGGGCAGAAGCCAAGAAACTGTGGTTTCCTCATGCGGAACAACTACTTTCCTCAACATTTGGGCCTCTAATTGCAGAAGGAGCGGAAGCAAAAGTCTATTATAAAGACGGTTGTACCTCTGTTGTAAAAGCACGTGCGTCCATTTATGCCACTTTCGGCAAAGCAATGGAAGCCATTGTATTGCATAATACACTATTTCCAGAAACGCAAATGTCCGTGATTGGTTTTACCCGCGACGCTGACGGGCTATTCCGTTGCATCCTTACGCAACCATACATTGGCTGCAAACGATTGGCAACCAAAGCGGAAATTGACGAGATGGTCTGCGCAAAAGGTTTTCGTGACAATTATGGCGGACAAGGCGTGAACTATATAGGCGATCGTCTCTATTTGGAAGACATGCATCCCGCCAATGTGTTTGTTGATATACTTACTGAGAAACCGACTTGCATTGATTGCATAGTTAAGTTTATTCCGCAAAAGAATTGAATCATGAATAGTTTTTCGGTCGTCATCATCACCTTCAACGAGGAGCAGAAGATAGGGCAATGCCTTGATTCCGTGAAGGATATCGCCGACGAGATCATCGTCGTGGACAGTCATTCCACCGATTCGACCGAGGCCATCTGCGATCGCTATGGCGTGAAGTTCTTCTCGCAAGACTGGCTCGGCTACTCCGACCAAAAGAACCTCGCCGATGACCTCGCCACCTGCGACCTTATCTTCTCCATTGATGCTGACGAAGCCCTTTCAGACGAGTTGAAGCAATCCATTATCGAACTCAAAGAAAAGGAAATCGCTGACAACGAGGTCTTTGCCATGAACCGCCTCAACAACTATTGCGGAAAATGGATTAAAAGGTGCGGCCTCTATCCTGAGACTAAGATTCGCATTTGGCGGCGCGGCTTCGCCCAATGGGAAGGCATCATCCACGAATGGCTGAACTACAAGAGCGAGCCGAAAAAGACCCTGCTGCGTGGCGACCTGCTGCATTATTCCTGGGACACACCCGAGGCTTTCCGAAAACAGCTGTTCCACTTTGCGGAGTTGGGCGCGCAGTCGTACTACGAACGCGGAAAAAAAACAGGTATAATGGCCTGGCTGTTCAGCCCGAGCATTAATTTCATGCGCACCTATGTTATAAAAGGTGGCTTTCTCGAAGGCAAGACAGGACTTTACATCTGTCGCACGACGGCAAAGGCCAACCGACACAAGTACAATATGTTAAGAGAGAAAGTAAAACAAGAAAAATAGACTGCGGGACTGTGAGCCTTTGGTTGAACACAAAAGATATGATGAAATGAAAGCTTTTGAAGACCTAAGAATTTGGCAAGATGCACAATCTTTTGCGGTGGAAGTTTATTCGATGTTCAAGGATAATAAGGATTATAGCTTTCGTGACCAAATTCAAAGGGCAGCGATTTCCATATCAAACAACATTGCAGAAGGAGCAGAATATAATTCGGACAAAATGATGATTCGCTATCTGAGAATCTCAAAGGGCAGTTGCGGTGAGGTGAAAAATATGTTTTGTCTTTGCCCAAAACTTGGTTATTGCT
>JBGYWU010000030.1:0-5976 GCA_041842265.1 Candidatus Limimorpha sp.
ATCGATGTTTTTCTTGATATTTTTCCCAAATAATTTTAATCTTCCCAGCAATCTCATCCCGCAGCCATTCCGGCGACAGTACCTCGATGCCAGGCGTTTTCGATAGGATTTTCTGCTGGAAGTCGAACTCGGGGCAGAGACGCATTTCGAAGATGCTGTAGTTTTCGCTTGTCTCCACCTCCTTTTGGGTCGGGTGCAACGGCAGCGATCGCAGGTAGTTCGACTGGTTGGCGTTGACTTTCAGTCGGATGGTCTCGACCTCGGCGTGTTCGTGAGCGATGATGCCGTAGAAATCCTCGAAGAACGCTTTCGGGTTAAACTTCTTGGGCATCTTGAACTTCTTCTCCGTGGTCTCAGGGGTCAAGGATGCGGTCGAGGGCATAGACACGCACTTGTTTTAGTAGGGACTGCGTCCCACGAGGTACCAGCGTTGCTTGAAGAGTTTCACACAGTAGGGTTCCAAGTCGAAGGTGCTGCTCTCGTTGCGCCAATAACTTTGATAGGTGATTTGCAGCACGGTGTCGCTCCTCATGGCGTTGAGGATGGGGGAGAGGTGGTCTTTCACCGAGGGCACTTCTTCCAGCAGGATGCGGTCTTTGAGTTGCCGGTTCTCCATGAGCAGGTTGCTGGTGGAGATGGTGTTGAGCAGCCAGTTGCGCAGTCCGCCCTGACTGATCTCTTCCGCATTCTCGATATAGTAATGGTAGCCGCCCTTGCGTTCACAGAGGATGACGAGCCCGAACATCTCCTGGGCTTCGTTGAGCCAGGTGTGGAAGGCGCGGCGCGGGATTTCCACGCCCTCGCTGATGTCATCGTCGAGCCACCGGCGGTTGATTTCTTCCAGTGAGATGTACTTCGCGTTGTAGATGGTCTCAACGAGCCAGACGTATTTGTTTAGGAGGTTTTTGGACATGTTAAATCAATTGTTGTTATAACCGAACTCTCTTGTGCCAAATTTTTCCTTGTATAGAGATTCTCTATCAATTGCCACGGTATCAACAACATTTAGCGGTAGTGTTTCAAGGATGCTCCATTGGAAATATTCTTGGGCATATAGTGGGTCTTTATTCAATAGTTCCATCAAAGAGGAGTCTTTTCCGTGGCCAGTTTCTGCATAAATGCTCCATCTACCCCAAATACCTTGCTTATTGTATGTGGAACCGATATAATGCTTCCCATTGTTTTTGTCTAGAATAAGATAAATGCAATTACAGGCTTCGAGTTTCGATTTCCATTCTGGGTTTTGAGTATCGATGATTCTTCTTAATTGCTCATAATTGAGTACAACATCTTCATATTGGGTGAAAGGAGGCACTTTGTCATCGCTAATTCCTTTATCGATACGAACTACTTCTTTGTCGTTTCTCCACCATTGACGCCAAGAGATTGCGTATTCCCCCCAATTTATTATCACCCTTTCATTGAGTATTTCAAATCCTTCGACTTCTTGAAAATCAAACATTGAGGTCTTTTCGTCAACAGTTTCGTGACCACAATTCTTGAAAACACCTACAAAGCGTGCCTCTTGACCGCTTTCGCCGATAAACGAAACAATATATTCGACGGTATTAAAGTTTTCCGTAGCCTGATGACTCTGGTATTTGAGGAACAAAGCATGGTCGTAACGATACATGTGATAGAGAGAACCCATGTAGGTTTCATTGAGAAAATGGATTGTCGCTTTGTTCTCTTTGTGTCTTACAAGTTTGATTCTAGTTGCCTTGTCAAACTCGATGTTTCTTCCGGTTAGGAGTTCTTGAATTGTAATGATGATATTGTTATCCATAGTTTTGTGAATTAAATGTTTTGCAAAGTTACACTTTTTTTACCACCAACTATCCCTAATCCAACGAAACACTCGCTCCTTTATTTCCACTTTGGTTTCATCGGGATTCGTCTGTCGATGCTCTTTTTCAATAGTGGTAAGGATGCTTTCAACATCGACATTCTTTGTCTCGACGAAGCGGAGAGTATAGTACTCTTCATATTCGCAAGTCTTTTTTACACTGGCTTTTAGCAGTTCGGTGAGCAGTTTCACGGCCTCTTCTTTCTCGAGTTTGTATATGCGCAGTGTTATGTTTGGAATGCGCTTGTCAGTCAGCGCTTCGATGTATCTCTCAAGGCAGTGCTGTGCCATCACGCGATAAGTGTATTCCCTGTCTTCAGCATAACGAGCGATTACCCGATTAAGGTTGCCACCTCGTTGGACAAAGGTTCCCAGACGGGCAAGCTTGACTTCCATTTTGGAAGAGCTTTCCCATTCGTAGGAAGCGTTGTCCCAAAACTCGCGGTTGGCTAGGATTTGTTCAAATTCTTCCAGCGGAACATTCTCATAGTAGTTTATCATGGCATTCAATTATTGGTTTATGCAGCAAAGAAAAAGAAAGCCTGTGCCAGATTAATGCACAGGCTTTGGAAATAAGGTATTTTTTGAGGAAATAATGGAGCTATCGTACCAATTTTTTTTTGCGTCAGGGTTCCGTCCCTTCCGCGGGAATTCCATTCCTCCCCCAAAACCACTAATAAGAATGACCATCATTGCCACCACCATCCCCAACGAGATTTCCACTTGGCAGGATCCTGGCGCATGGCGCAAGCCATGTATCGTGCATGTGACAATGGTGGCCAAAGGGCGAGAACCCATTTTCGGCAAACTCACCCACAACGGCACAAATGCCGAGGTGGAGAAAACGGCCATAGGTTGGGCTCTCATCAACCAACAACAACGAATGTTTGATCTTTGTCCTGAGATAAAAATCCTCGCAGACAAAGTCATGCCCGACCAACCACCACATCGTTTTGCAAGTTCGACGCACCATGTCACGCAGTATCAAAGAAGTGGTGCGCGGCTATATGCAGGGTTGTAAGGCCGAAGCCCGGAAACTGGGCCACGAAAGAAACCTTTACGATGCACCGCCGTATTACCGTTTGCTTACCCATAAAGAGCAGTTTCAGGCAATGATAAATATGTGTACGCCAATGCCGAACGGTCTTGGCAGCGCAAACAAAACCCCGATCTTTTCCGAATGCGTCGCAGGACGGAGGCTGGCAGCATGCTTTTCACCTCGTTGGGCAATCATTTCTTGCTCGACTGGCCCGACCGCCAATTGGTGGAGATGTCGCGCAATGCCACGGACGAGCAAGTTCAACATAGACTGAAATCGGTGATGGCGGCGGCACAAAACGGATCCATAACATATACGGCTTCCATCAGCAAAGGTGAACAATTCACTGCACGGACGTTGCGTGAACAAGGTTTCCCGTTAGTCGTTCTTCTTAATGAGGGCTTCCCTGAGGAAGGATCGCCGCATGAGCGGTTCTACAAGCCTGGTGGCGTTTATTTTGAGGCGTGTTCCCAAGGAAAGCTATTGCTTTTAGAACTGACGGAAAAGGCTTTCACCTGCCCATTCATCCGCCAAGCCGTTGAGGAAACGCTCCATCGCAAGGCTGAAGTCAAGCATCGTGAATACCAGTCCGTTGCCACCGATTCGTTGCGCTATCGATTTGTCGCGCTCAATGAGATTGGGAGAAGGCTTGTGGAGGGATGCGGGGCGGATGGAATCCGCCCTTAAGGGACCGGACAGGTCCTGCCCCGCGAAGAAAAAGAACGACTGTGCCAAATTGCAGCACAGGTTTGAAAAGGAACAAAAAAATGTGCAATTTTTTGGCACAGATGCCGTTTTTTTGCCGGTATCGGCAAGAAAAACATCAAAATTGTAATGAAAAAGGCTCGTTTTTGCCGATATCGGCAAGTTTTTGAGGGAAAAACTACTTCCACTCGGCTATCCAGCCCTCGATTTCCTTGATCCGCTGCGAGTACTTCTCTATCTCTCCTTCGATGAGGTCATCGCTGTATTTGCGGTCGCAGAAACCGTTGCCGCGGGTCACATAGTCGTCGTCTTCCAAGGAACTGAAGACCTCCCTCGTAGTTCTGCAAATATTGCTTGTTTTCGGAAAGAAGCCTTTGCAGATCCTCAAGGTCGGCCTCGATATGCTCTCCCATAGAGAAGGTGAAACGCTTTTTCATAGGTTATCCGATGGATTGCAAATCTGTGAGTTTCTTGTAGACACCACCCAAGGCAATCAAATCGTCGTGCTTGCCGCGCTCGATGATCTGACCTTTTTGGAGGACCACGATCTCATCGGCGTATTGGATGGTGGAAAGTCGGTGGGCGATGACGATGGCGGTGCGTTGGCTCATCACCTTGGTCAAGGCATTTTGTACGAGCCGTTCACTTTCAGTGTCCAACGAAGAGGTGGCTTCATCGAGGATGAGGATGGGAGGGTTGTTCAACACGGCGCGAGCGATGCTCAGACGTTGGCGCTGACCACCTGAGAGGTTCATTCCGCGGTCGCCTATGCGGGTATTGTAACCTTGTTCCATCTCCATGATGAAATCATGGGCGTTGGCGATTTTGGCGGCCTCGATGACCTTTTCCTCTGAGGCGTTCTTCATGCCGAACGCGATGTTGTTGAATATGGTGTCGTTGAAAAGGATGGTGTCTTGCGACACCACGCCCATCAGCCTCCGAAGACTCCCAATATTGTAGTCGCGGATGTCGATGCCGTCTATACGGACACAGCCTTCTCCAACTTCATAGAATCGGGGCAAAAGGTCCGCCATGGTTGATTTTCCGCCGCCGCTTTCTCCTACAAGTGCGACAAAGTTGCCTTTTGGAATCCTCAAGTCGATTCCTTTTAAGACCTCATCTTTTCCGTAACTGAAATGTACGTCTTTGTATTCAATGCAATCCTTGAAATCTTTGATTTCCAATGCATTTTTCTTTTCAGTGATTACCTCTTCGGCATCCAAGATTTCAAAGATGCGTTCCGCTGAGGCAATGCCTTTCTGTACATTGTAATAGCCTTGTGAGAACGACTTGGCAGGGGAGATGATTTGCGAGAAGACGACGATGTAGGTGATGAAGTTGCCTGCGTTGATGTGGTTGCCGCCGCCGAGAATCAGGTTGCCGCCAAACCACAGTACGAGGATGACCACTGCCGACGATAAGAACTCGCTCAAAGGCGAGCTCATGTCGCGCTTGCGGTGGATGCCGCGTAGCACTTTGGAGTAGTCCGAGTTTTGTTCTTCAAACTTGTCGCCAGAGTAGCGTATGGCGTTGAATGCCTTGATGATACGTAGCCCTGAAATGGTCTCTTCCACAGTGGAGATGATGCCTGCCAACTTGGTTTGGCCTTCTTTTGACTCTTTCTTCAGCATTTTGCCGACCTTGCCGATGATCAGCCCCGCAATGGGCAGCACGATAATCACAAACAGGGTGAGTTTTGGGCTGAGGGTAATCATGAAAATGAAGTAGAGAATGAGGGTCAAAGGGTCCTTGATGAGCATCTCCAGGTAGTTCAAAATCGACACCTCGACTTCCTGCACGTCGGTGGTAATCCGAGCCAATGTGTCGCCTTTCTTCCGGCTGTGGTAAAAAGAGAGGGGCAGGATGAGGATTTTGTTGTAGATGTCGCGCCGCAGGTCGTGGACGGCGCCTACGCGCACATTGGCCATGAAATAACAGGCGAAAAAGCGTCCCAAATTGCGGAAGAAGAACGCCACAAGCAACAGCAGGCAAATAAAAATCAAGGCGTAGTGCTTGCCTTCGGTGGCGATGAGGTTGCTCATGAAATAGTTGAGGTAGCCCATCAGGAAATCGGAGGTGAAGGAGAACTCAGGCTTGGCTGCGACCCCTACCGCGCCTTCCTTGAAGAGCAGGTTGAGGAAAGGCCCTACCATCGCAAAGGAGAACAGCGAGAAGAAAATGGCCATCATGTTGAAGACCACGTTCAGGACGATACTGACCCAGTAAGGCTTGACGTAGGTTAGGACTCGAGAGAAGGTTTTTTGCTGTTTTTTCATGTTTGATTGATTTGTAGTTGGTTACTTATAAGTCCTGGTCTTATGAAAGTCAATCCTTTTCTTCTTGCTTGTTGTCATCGTTAGAAGTAATGTTCTCTCCTACTTTATTG
>JBGYWU010000031.1:0-5147 GCA_041842265.1 Candidatus Limimorpha sp.
AAAAAATCAAAGCAAACTGAAAATGCGATAAAATCCATAGAAAAGTGGGATTTTTTTTTCAAAAACAATTGCCATTCCGAAAAAAACTCCTACTTTTGTCCCACTTTTTACGAGCACAAAATAAATTGATTGTGCCAAAATGTTCCACTCCGAAATTATTGTATCACTATTAATATTCCATTTGGAATTATCACATTGATTATTTATGTATAACATTTTTGAACTCAATGAGAAGTCGTTGGACGACCTCAAAATCATTGCCACCGAGATGGGTATTGACGATGAGAATCGTGACCGCACGCAGCTCATCTACGACATCATCGACCATCAGGTAGACCACCCGGACATCAAGAAAACAGCAACAACAAAAAAACAAAAGGACACGAAAGCCGAAAAGCCAGAGAGAAAAGATTTTTTCGAATCTGAAAAGCCAAATCCATTTGAAGTGAAAAAAGAGTCCGCAAAAAAAGCGGACGAAGCAGATGCTGCTCCTCAGGCCAAACGGGGCAGGCGCCCACGCATCAGCAAAGAGGCCGAAGCAAACGTTAGCGAGTGGCAGAGAAACAACGCCGTGCAGTTTACCCAACCTGTTGAACTCCCAAAAGAAGTATTGGCAGAAGAGGTGCATGCCGTGACCCCAAATACAACCTCGAATACAACGGTTGCCGAACCAAAACCTGCTCGCGGTCCCAAACAAAAAAAGAACCACTCTAACAACAAAGCGGAAAGCAATCAGGCGCAGGAAGCTCAAAGAGTGTTATCTTCGTCGAAAGATGAGAAGTCCACATCAGTCGAAAAAAATTCCACACAAGAAAATACCGCAACCCATCCCAAACAGGAACGACAAGAGAAAGAACGCTCTGAGCAACGAACGAATAGGGACGATCTGCTGATCCAATTCGACAGTTCGGTGCAGGCCGAAGGCGTGCTAGAGATCATGCCCGAGGGCTTCGGCTACTTGCGCTCGTCAGATTACAACTACCTGCATTCGCCCGACGACGTATACGTGTCGCAATCGCAAATCAAGCTGATGGGACTCAAAACCGGCGACACTGTTCTCGGTGTCATCCGCCCCCCAAAAACGGGAGAAAAATATTTCCCCCTTGTCAAAGTTGACCTCATCAACGGCCGCAAGCCTGAAGAAGTGCGCGACCGTATTCCTTTCGATTACCTCACGCCGTTGTTCCCAAACGAGAAGTTCAAAATCACGGGACACCAAGGTTGCACCATCTCAACCCGTATTATGGATCTTTTCGCTCCCATAGGCAAAGGACAACGTGGTTTGATTGTGGCCCAACCCAAGACAGGTAAGACGGTCTTATTGAAAGAAGTGGCCAACGCCATCGCTGCCAACCATCCCGAGGTCTACCTTATCATCCTGCTTATCGACGAACGTCCCGAGGAAGTTACCGACATGCAGCGCAACGTGAATGCAGAGGTCATCGCCTCCACCTTCGACGAGCCTGCCGCAAAGCATGTACAGATTGCCAACATCGTGCTGGAAAAGGCCAAACGCCTGACAGAATGCGGTCATGACGTGGTCATCTTGCTCGACTCCATCACGCGTTTGGCACGCGCCTACAACACCGTGTCGCCTGCATCGGGCAAGGTGCTCACCGGCGGTGTGGAAGCCAATGCGCTGCAAAAGCCCAAACGCTTCTTCGGAGCGGCCCGAAAGATTGAAAACGGCGGCTCGCTGACCATTTTGGCCACCGCTCTCATCGACACTGGTTCTAAGATGGACGAGGTCATTTTCGAAGAGTTCAAGGGCACTGGCAACATGGAGCTGCAACTTGATCGCCGACTGTCGAACAAACGCATCTTCCCGTCCATCGACATCGTGGCTTCGGGCACGCGTCGCGACGACCTATTGGTTGACGAGCGTACCCTTGCTCGCGTATGGGCCCTTCGCAAACACTTCTCTGACATGACTCCCGTCGAAGCCATGGAATTCCTAAAAGACCGCGTCGCCAAAACCGTCAACAACGAAGAGTTTTTGATGAGCATGGACAAGTAATCCGTATCAACCGAAAAGTGGTGCGGTAGTAATGCAGCACCACTTTTTCGCATGGTTTATTCCTATGAAAAAAATCCTTATCCTCACTGCAGCCATTCTATTCGCCATACAAATGCAAGCGCAGGATGTTGATTTGCTCAACCAGATCAAAACCTCCAACTGTAAGATCAAGTCGCTTGAATCAGACCTGTCGAACACCCTGGTCAAGCCCAGGAAAACTTGCAAGCGAAACGGCAAACTTTATTTTGTGTCACCCAACGATTTCGCCGCACAATTCAATACAAACAATTACATGATTGTCAACGAGGAAAAGGTTAAAATTGACATTGGCATCTTCCATGGCACCTTCAAACTAAAATCTGGCGGCAAAATTCAGTCGCTGAGCAACCTTTTCCTCTATGGATTGCAAGGCCGCACCCAGGAGCTGGCCGAGGAAAACGATTACAGCCTAACTACAAAAACTGAAAACGGATACCATATCGTTACAGGGGTATGCAACAAAAAGATATTTGGCATAGGGTATAAGCAAATTATTTTCAAATACCACACCGACAGCCTGATGCTCAAAGAAATCGTCCTGTTCGACAATAGCGGCTGCATAGACACTTATACCATATCGAATGCCCAATATAATATCCCGATCGACAAAAAGACTTTTCAGTTTTAATTATCGTCCTTAACTACATCCCTCATTTCATATGCGCCAAGAATTCGGAGCTGCTTTGTTTCATCCGAACAAACCTCGCAAGTCATCGGTTGTCAAGCCATTGAAATCGCCGCTGCTCATAAAAGCTCCAACGACATTTTCACGCTGGCCATGCTCCAATAAGGCAAACAATTCCGCCTTGTTGTGCACGACTTTCAAATCAATACGCCCAAACCCTTTGATGATGCGAGTGTCGGGCATCAACTCCAGCTTCTTAACTTCCACAGCATGAGGATCGTAGAAGACAATGGCTTGGTCAGCCAAATTCAAGGCGTTACGATAATGGTCGATAAAGACTTCGCTGAGGCTGCTGTATGTGTGCAGTTCGAAGACCGCTATCAACTGTTTCTCAGGGAACTGCTCGCGCAAAGCCTTCACACTGGCTTTAACCTTTGACGGAGCATGGGCAAAGTCACGAAAGATGAAGTTATCACCATTTTCGAACAGCAACTCGAGACGCCGCGCGGCACCCTTGAATGTCGCGATGGCTTCATAAAATTGCTCGTCCGACACGCCCAACTGCCCGCAAACCAGCCGTGCCGCGTTGATGTTTTTCATGTTGTGACCTCCGAAAACACCCACTTCTCTCCTACTTCCATCAGGCAAAAGCAAAACCGTTTTGACACCTTCGCTCTCAAAAGGATGAACACCATAACCGAAGGTGAGGCAGGACGCACCTTGAGCAATCTTCTCCGCTTCTTCATCGGTTTGGTCGTAAATGAGGCAGCCGTCCGGCTCGATGGTGCGGACGAAAACACGGAACTGCTCCAGATAATTGTCGAAAGTCGGAAATACATTGACATGGTCCCAGCCAATGCCGCTAATCACCGCAACATGGGGATGATAATGGTGGAATTTTGGCACGCGGTCAATGGGCGAAGTAAGGTATTCGTCACCTTCCATAACCATATAGACCGCTGTCTCACTAAGTCGCACCATCACGTCAAATCCTTCCAGCTGGGCTCCAACCATAAAATCAGTTTCAATGCCGACTTGATTGAGCACATGAAGAATCATGGAAGTGATGGTTGTCTTGCCATGGCTGCCACCGATGACGATACGGGTCTTCCCCTTGCTTTGCTCAAAAAGATATTCAGGATAAGAATACACTTTCAAGCCCAATTTCTGGGCACGAACCAGTTCCGGATTGTCGATACGGGCATGCATGCCGAGGATAACAGCGTCATAGGTGTTGTCCAGTTTCTCTGGGTACCAGCCCCATTGCGGCGGCAAGATACCTTCTTTGGCCAGGCGCGACTTGCTCGGCTCGAAAATCTCATCGTCAGAGCCCGTAACTTCATAACCCTTGCGATGCAAGGCAATGGCGAGATTGTGCATGGCACTTCCACCTATGGCAATAAAATGTACCTTCATCTTACTTTGATATTTTCGGCAAAGATAGTTTTTATCCAACATCAATTCAATTTAGAACATCAAAAAGCCATACTTCTTTCCATACTGCAAATGCTGGGCGAGGAAATCAGAAGGATATTCGACTCGATAGTCAACGATGGCCGTTCCTTCAACAATTCGGTTGCGCCCGGTGACCTCATTATCATAAACCGGCACAATTTCAGGGTTAATAAAACCACCGTAAGGCTTCAAACCTAATGCGTTGTAGCGTTCTTTAACCTCTTTGTGCAATATCGGGTCAATCTTTACGGCATAACGTTCCACCAAAGCTTTGCCTGCCGCATAATCGCCTTCGCTCTTGATACGCTGCACTTCGGCCAGCAGCCGGCCAAACAAGCCACGCAAGGCCGCAAAGTCGTTAATGACAAAATAAGTCTTGCCATTGCGTTGCTTTCGTTCGATGGTATTGCCGCCATGTTCCATGCACCATTCGGCAATCAATTTGCGGTTCTGCATGTGTGACTCAGTGATGTCTTTGCCTAATTCGACCCGGGCCAACTGCGTTATCAAGCCGTTGCGGATGAAACCGCAATACTCAGCCTTATACGCCTCGGAATCGGGCATGATTCCCAATTCCAACATCTTCGGATCGGCAATGTAATAGAGGCCAAAGAGGTCGGCCCGGGCTTCCTCAAGGGTAGAGCCAAACTCTTTCAAGGCGCCTGGAGGTGTGGTGGGAAGCAGTTTACCCGAGCCATGACCGAGACACTCGTGCAGGTTGGTATGCACAATCGAGGCATCAGGACCGTATTTCTTGCAAAGTTCCACTTCTTCTTCCGAAAAAGCGAACTCTTTCAGAGCGCTTTTGGGGTTCTCATCGGCAGCCTTGTCGTAGGCTTGCATCAGGTTGGTGATAGTCACCGACTTGGATCCAAAATCCTTACGAATCCAGTCGGCATTGGGCAAGTTAATCCCGATGGGAGGCGATGGGAAGCAGTCTCCCCCCAAAGTGGTAACAATGATACTCTTGGCAGAAACACCCTTGCACTCCTCCTTTTTGAACCTTGAAGC
>JBGYWU010000032.1:0-38178 GCA_041842265.1 Candidatus Limimorpha sp.
TCGTGTTCAATAGCAACAGGCAGGTAAATACTACATTGAAACTGCAGAAGATAATGAATACCATCGTTATTTATGCAAAACGGCATGGTGATTTCAAAACTAATCCTGAGATTAGATTCCAAACAATAAGCAAGGACATTATCTTTAAGAAGATTCAAGATGAAATAGCCTTGGTACTGGCTACAACGGATTCACATCGAAATACCTTGCATGAAAGTCTCTATCTGTTAATATTAGCCAAAGAGTTAGGTTCTGCATATCTGTTCGCACCAGAAGTTATTAATTCGTTTATTGTGAAAAGTGACTTGCAATATAACCTATTCGCATGCATTATTTTGATGTATTACTTTGCTAACCACATGTGTTATGATACACAAAAGACTGTATTGAAAAATGAGATTTTGAAAAAGTATCGGCTTGTTGCGGAATCGGAGCGTAAACGCAATTCAGAACTCACGATTCTCACGGCGGATATGATGACTTGTCCCTTTGTGGATGATGCATTTAAGCAAGAGCTCCTTAATTTGATGGGCATTGCTGAGATGAAAGATCAACGAATGATAATGCGCTTTGCGAAGAAACAAAAGTACATTTTCACTCGCTGGACAATGTTTAATTTGAATAAAGAATTACAGGCAAAGATTTCACAGGAGGTATATTCGTAGCTTCTGTAACAGCTGTTGGTCCAACTACACTTTCACACACATAACCTTCAAGCTAGCCGAAACGACGCAGGAAGTTGCGTTTTCCAAAATGGTTGGTTAGGATTGTACCAAATGTGAAATCTTGCCTTTTATGATCATCCATCGTATTTATTGCTGAAAGCGTATGCACACAAAAATAAGTCCCGACAATGAACGAAGAATGGATACTTTATTGCCAAACTCGTATTTCCGATAGGTGTGAACAAAGGTGGCAACAACTCATTCACCGCAACCGTTCACAACGGCTGTAATCGCTTTTTCTTTCGTCGCCAAAAAAGAAAATCACGCAAGAACGCTCACTTTTCCACGCAAAGTGTTACCTTTGCAACTGAAACAGTGAGCGTTCTTTGGTTATACAAAACGATGAACTTTCAAGCGCACCGCTCATTTCTAAATCGTTACCTATACAACCTGTATTTTGTTGCAGAGCCTTATACTTTAGGCACTTAGCTAGAAATTTTATTTTTTAGGGACAGTCAAGCGGACTCCATGCCATTTCAGCCATTGAGAAATTGTTTGGCGTTTCAGGCTGGTTCTTGTCCCAAACGATAATACCCTTGTTGTACTCACTTCTTGTCCAGAGCTGCCCAAAACAATTCCCGCCTCAAAATATTTGATTCTTCTACACACGGAACACTTCGTTAAAATACGCCTCATTCGGTTTGTTATCCCACTGGCTGTATTCGTCTTTGTTGAATTAATGGTCGCCACCTCGCGGGGTTTTGTTCAAAATCCCATAAGGCGGGTCAACAATCGCCAAATCGAAGTACTTATCGGGATACCTCGACATCAATTGCATGTTGTCTTCTCGTGCAATGGTAATCATATTGTTGCCGGTGCAAATATTGAGATGGTCATGTCAGAAATGTTTGGCTTTGAAAAAATTCGGCACATTCTCAACCAGCACAAAGTCAGGGTTTTTGATGAAATAAAATCTATAATATTGAAAACAAGAAAGTTGCGATCTTCTTTCAGCATCTGCTGGGTGTTGCGGTTCTTGCCTGCAACACTCATCCCCTAGCAAGGAGGCGAAGCAATTAAAAAGTCCAATTTTTCAGGCGAGGCATCAACAAAAGCCTTAAACACAGCATCATCTGAAATATCACCGCAAATCATTTTTGAATTTGGATATTGAGCCCGATACAATTCCGCTCTTTCTGGCAACAATTCATTGGCAGCAACAATATCAATGCCCACAT
Source organism: Candidatus Limimorpha sp. (assembly GCA_041842265.1). Taxonomy (GTDB): domain Bacteria; phylum Bacteroidota; class Bacteroidia; order Bacteroidales; family F082; genus Limimorpha. The sequence continues at coordinate 1,904 of JBGYWU010000032.1, forward strand.
CGGAAAAATACTGTTCGGCCAAACCGGCGCTTGAAAACATGGAAGCGCCCGTAAAACGGCAATATTTATTCGATTCAGGCATTTCTACTTGCATTTTGTAGCTTCAAATACTCCGCTTATTATTTCCCAATGGCAAAAATAATGATATATTTTATTCTGTCAGCATTTGCCGACAATAAATTATCAACATTTTGCGCACTGCCAAAGTTGGCCCTATAGAGACTCTCCAAACAAATGGACAAATACAGTTTGAAAGGCACAACAAGTATTCTACACGAAATCCCTCAAAACTCCATCACCAACTTCACGTTGACATAGCGCGGTGTCAAGTAATTCGGCGCGCCATAATAGTTGTTGTCGATATATTTCACCCAAGTATAAGAAATCACGTTGGGGATATCGAGCAAGTTGAATACGTCCAAGCTTACAAACATGTTCTTCACAAAACGCATCGGGTTGCCCTTGCTGAAGCTGGACGCCTCGCTGATGAGTTGCTTGCTGAATCCGATGTCAACACGGCGGTAGGCCGGATAGCGCCTCGAAGTGGAATAAAAGTCAGAATTGTTGTCGCTGATGGGCAAGCCCATACCGAAGGTCAGCGTCATGCTGACACGCCAACTCGGGGCATAGGGAATGTAGTCTTGGAAGAACAATGAAAAGTTGACCAACTGGTTGGATGGACGGTAATGCCAGCCCAGGGCAACAGTATCAGCTACTTGGGCATCGGTATGGTTGTAGAAAGGGAGTCGTTTCCCTTCAGCATCCGCCAAATAATAATCGCCACGGATGTCCTCTCTTGCACGCATGAAGGAAAGGCTTGCCCAGCTGTCGATTCCCTTCACGAACTCTCCATTCACTTTGAAATCGAGGCCTGTAGTGAAGGCACGAGCCGACTGGTCGGCATAATAGCGAATGCGCACATTGTCGATGTCGTAGGGGATGACGTGCGTGAAATACTTGAAATAAGCTTCTGAGGTGAGGATGAAAGGCCGATTGAAGGCTCGAAACTTGAAATCGTTGCCTGCCACAATCTGATAGGATTGTTGGGCCTTTGCTTCTTTGAAGAGGTTGCCGTTACGGTTGCGGAGTTCACGATAGAACGGTGTTTGGTTGTAAACACCGCCAGAGAGGCGATAGACGATTTCATTTTTATCATTCTCCGGCTTATAAGCAAGACCCGCCCTTGGGCTGACATAGACCTTATTGTTATAGCCCCAATAATTGGCCCTCAAGCCGCCTGTGATGACAAACTTGCCTTTGTCTGCGTAGGGGAACGTCCAAGAGTTCTGGACAAAACCATCTACATTGTTGACAGAAAGTGGGTTATGCGACTTATGCACAAAGTCCATCCCGATTTCAGGCAACACATCGGGGTAACCGCCAATCACATCGGGCACATGGGGCAGGCTGTAACCGGCCGAGTCCATCATCTGCCATTCGTCCACCACATCGTCGATGTCCTGATGCTGGATGCGGAGGCCCCATTTCAGCAGGCTGTTGTCGAAGGCGTAGAGTCCTTTATGGTCAAAGTTGTAGACTTGGGCATAAAAGCCGTTTCGGGCATGTTTGGTGAGGGTTCCCACCTCATGGTTTTCAATCACCTCGCCAAAATCATCGGAGCCAAAAGAGGAATTGCGGATACCGAAGAAATACTGTTCCCGGATGTCGAAAGACTCAGTCTCGTATGTCGAGTATGCCGAAGCGATCCATTTTAGGTTCAAATCCTTATTGGGTTGATACGACAAGGTCAAAGCGCCAAGTCCAGTGGTATAGTCGTCAATTTCCTGACCGTCGAAATGCACATTCAATTGCAACGGCATTTCGATTGAGCCGAAGTTGATTTTCGCATTTTGCGGAACCAACATGTATCTGTTTCTGGAGTAATAGCCCAAAAAGGACAGTGACCATTTCTCATTGAAATGATAGTTGAACAAGGCTTGGGCATCGGAGAAATTGGGCTTGTAGTTGCCCTTGGTGTTCATCATGCCTAAGGCAAGGGCCGTGTTTTTGTAGCGTGCGCCCACCAAGTAACTGAATTTTCCGTTTTTCGCCGCGCCTTCCACATGGGCTTCGGCGCCCAACAGGCTCAGGGTCAGCGAACCTCCCTGCTCTTTTGGAGTTTTGTAGGTTACGTCGAGCACTGACGACATCTTGTCGCCATACTCAGCCGCAAAGCCTCCTGCCGAAAACTCGATATTATTGACCAACTGCGAGTTGACAAAGCTCAAGCCTTCCTGCTGGCCTGAAGCTACGAGAAAAGGCCGGTATATCTCAATACCATTGACATAGATCAGGTTCTCGTCAAAGTTGCCACCCCTTACACGATACTGAGAGCTTAGCTCATTGTTCGACACCACGCCCGGCAAGGTTTTGATAAGGGTCTCCACACCTCCACCCATAGAAGGAAGCATGGTGGCCTGCTTGGCGTCCAAGCGGGTCAAACTTGCGGCTTCAGTGCCTCTATCGCTGATGACGGCATCGGGCAGCATGGTAGCAGTGGCCTGCAGCATCATGTCGAGTTTCCGTTTCTCGCCTTTTTTCAGTCTCACAGTCACCTGTTTCTGTTCATAACCGACAAACGAAAAATGAATGGTCCAAGTGGAATCCGACAGCAGCGGAAGCTCATAGTATCCTCTCGAATTGGTCGTGTAGCCCACCAGCAGGTCAGGAACCACAACATTGGCCATCTCAATAGGATGTCCTTGCTCATCTATCACCTTGCCGTAGACCATGGCGGTCGGCAACTGTTGTGCTGAGGAAAAAAAGGAGAAAAACAACAATGCTATGAGAATGAACTTTGCTCGCATGAATGGATAACTGAAAATGTCGCAAAATATTATCCATCCGGAAAGGGGATGGCAACTATTCAAAAAAAAAGCCGCTGCGCAATGCACAGCAGCTTTGATATGATTCACATTGGCAATGAGTTACCAACGTTCGAGGTTACCCTTTTGGGAAGCATCCAAGATAGCCTGATATACGCCTTTCTTGTCGATGGTGCGCAAGCCGGCGGCAGAAACCTTCAGCACAACCCATTCATCCCATTCCGGAACATAAAATTTCTTGATTCTCAAATTCGGTTCAAACGTTCTCTTGGTCTTCTTATTGGAGTGAGAAACATTGTGGCCGTGCATGACTTTTTTTCCTGTAATTTGACAAACTTTTGACATGACTCTTTATCCTTTATGATTTACACTTGTCTTTTTTTAACGGACTGCAAAAGTACGCATTTTTTCGTTTCAAAAATCGATTCCGCAAAAAATGTAACAAAAAAACGCAAATTACACAATTTCTCACCCTTCTGAATCCTTCAGCCCTTCATATTGACCTCCATTTGTGGGAAAGGAATATTCAGTCCCTCTTGTTCGAAGGTCTTGTATACTTTTTCGTTCATGCTGAAAAACACCATCCAATAATCCATAGAGTTGACCCATGCCCGGACAGTGATGTCGACCGAGCTGGAGTTGAGTTTGCCTAATGCGATAAAAGGCTCGGGTGTTTTTAGGATGCGTTGGTCATCATCGCAGAACCCTCTCAAGATGGCTTTTGCCTTATCGTAGTTGTCGCCGTAGGAGATGGAGAACACCCATTCGACACGGCGCGTTTTCTGCTTCGAGTAGTTGGTCATAACTCCTGTGGCGAGAGCGCCGTTGGGCAGTATGACCTCCTTATTGTCGGATGTTAGCAGGTGTGTGTTGAAGATTTGTATTTCGTTCACAATGCCATCCATACCTTGTGCGGAAATAAAGTCTCCTATCTTAAACGGCCTGAAAATCACAATCAGCACGCCGCCGGCGAAATTTTGCAACGTACCGCCCAACGACATGCCCACGGCCAGTCCCACCGAGGCCAGCAACGCCACCAGAGAGGAGGTGTTGACACCCAAAATGCCAATAACAGCAATTATCAATAGAAAATAGAGCAACACCGAGACCAAGTTCGACAAGAAACTGCCCAAGGTGGCATCACCACGACGGCTCAACGGCCTCTTGGACATCCACTTCTTGACCAGCTTGATGGCCCAAAGTCCCAAAAGCAATACCAGTATGGCGACAACAAGCTTGAAACCAAATGGAATAACATATTCGTTTATCAAATAAGGGAGCCTCTCAGATACAGGCGAATTGGTCAGCATTTTCACGCGGTCCGCCAAATCGGCGACCGCTGCGGTATCCTGTACGGCTTCTGATACTTGCGCAACAAGGATGTCATTTTCCATATTTCCGAAAGATTTTGCATGCAAAGGTACGGATAATTCATTATTTTTGTAATTTCGCAGCAAAAATACCAAGATGGGCATTGGTGACATCAAGACCTATTTTAAAAATCCCAATAACCAAAACACTGTAAACGTGCTATTGTTTATCGTGTTGATCATTGGTTTCCATTTCATCTATCTGGGTTGGCAGGCTTTGGGGTATTGGCCCGTCGGGAAATGGATTGGAATGCTGATGCTATGGTCGGTAGACAGGGTATTCGGCCAAACCTGCTGGGTGCTTGAGCACCTCTTCCGCATCGATATCACCACAATAAGCAACGTGCGAACTATTGCCACGCCCAACAGTGCGGGAGGATGGGCGGGTGTTACGATTGCCCCTGAATGCGCAAGCATGAAGCAATGGACACACTGGCTCTTCCTGATGATCCTCTTCCCCGGCCCATGGAAGCACAAGCTATGGTACATCCCTGCCGGTCTGGTCATCATAGAGTGGACCAATGTGGTGCGCATTTGTGGCGTGCTGTTGATGCAGATTCCGTGGCCCAACAGCTTCCAGCTTGCCCACAATTACATCTTTAAGGTGTTCTTTTACCTCATCATCTTCCTAATGTGGGTGCTTTGGGTGGAGAAATTCTACAACCCGTCAAAAAAACACAAACAGCATGAATAACTCGCCTATCATTTTCGTCCTCGATGCCGGAGGCTCGGGATTCAAATTCTCAGCCGTGCAAGACAATAATGAAATCATCGAGCCATTTACCATCCCGTCAGAAGCTCCTTCCCTCGAGAAAGTGCTTCATAAACTTATCGCCGGCTTCCACGAATGCGAGACACGTTGCGGAAACAAGGCAACGGCCATCAGTTTCTGCTTTCCAGGCCCCGCCGACTATCCGAAAGGAATCATCGGCGACTTACCCAACCTGCCCACTTTCCGCGGTGGCATACCACTAAAACAGATGCTTGAAAACGAGTTTCACGTGCCCGTCTACATCAACAACGACGGCGACCTCTTTGCCTATGGCGAAGCCCTCAGCGGCCTGCTGCCCAAGATAAACGACACTTTGGAACAGGAAGGCAACCCGAAACGCTATAAAAACCTTTTCGGTGTTACCTTAGGCACTGGCTTTGGCGGTGGCATCGTTATTAATAAGGTGTTGCTCAACGGCGACAATTCGGCCGGTGGGGAGATTTGGTGTTCGCGCAACTGCCTCTACCCCGACACCATCGCCGAAGACAGTGTCAGCATCCGCGCCGTACGCCGAGTGTATGCGCGAGAATCGGGCATCTCCTTCGACGAGGCACCACAACCCTACGACATTTTCAAAATCGCCCAAGACGAACAAAAAGGCAACCGAGAGGCTGCGCTGAAAGCATGGGACGAGCTAACCACTGTGCTGGCCGATGTGCTTTGCAACGGGCTCCGCTTTATTGACGGCCTTGTAGTCATCGGCGGCGGACTATCAGGTGCCTGGCCCGTGTTCATGCCCATGCTTATCCGAAAGATGAACAATCCATACAATGTGAATGGAACTGTCATTCCACGCATGGAAACTGTAGCCTATAACTTGATGGATCCCCAAGACATCAAACGCTTCACTGAAAAATCGGGAAAGATGGTCAAGGTTCCATTCAGCGACCAAGAGATTTGGTACGACCCGACCAAGCGCGTTGGCGTAGGCGTTACAGCCCTTGGCACCTCATCGGCCGTGGCCGTAGGAGCCTATGCCTTCGCCATGGAACAACTGAGAAAAAGTTGATATTCTTTTGAGCCTCAAAACGGAAACTATTATCAACACCTTCTGTTGAAAAATACATGCCGTGAAAAGTCGTTTTTTTAAGGTTGTGTTTTGTTTTCTTTCTTAATTTCGCAAACTGAACGAGCATGGAAAAAGTGCTCTCGCTTTGCGTTTAACACATTAAATATCAAAAAAATGAAATCAAACCATACTCAAACTGAGTTTGAGGGCAACCTGTTTAGTGGACTTGATGAATCCGAGGCCGCACAACCCGAAGTCAACCCGTATGACAAGATCATTGAGTCGCGAAAAAACACCAGCTTTGCCGACGAACTGATAGAGCGTCAGGATGAGGTTCAAGTAGTAGAAACCGGACAGGCAAAGGAAGAGGCCAATGCAGGGGAAAATCCAAGAATCGAGTACCGTGTCTACCCGATAGAAGAGGTGAAAGCCGCCGCCAAGGATTATTTTCATGGCGATGCTTTGGCAGGTGACGTTTGGACCAACAAATACGCCCTCAAGGACAGTGACGGCAACATCTACGAGCTCGTGCCCGATGACATGCACCGCCGCATCGCCCGAGAGATTGCCCGCATTGAGCGCCGCTATCCCAACCCAATGAAGGAGGAAGAGATCTTTGAGGTGTTGAAGGACTTCCGCTATATCGTGCCCCAAGGCAGTCCCATGACTGGTATCGGCAACAATTTCCAAATCTCATCGCTATCGAACTGCTTCGTCATCGGCAACAATTGCGAATCCGACTCCTACGGAGGTATCATGAAGACCGACCAGGAGCAGGTACAGCTGATGAAACGGCGTGGCGGTGTGGGGCACGACTTGTCTCACCTCCGCCCCACCGGCAGTCCCGTCAAAAACTGCGCCCTCACCTCCACCGGAGTGGTGCCTTTTATGGAACGCTTCTCCAACTCAACCAAAGAGGTGGCCCAAGACGGACGTCGCGGAGCACTGATGATGACCATCAGCATCAAACACCCCGACTCAGAGGCTTTCATCGACGCCAAGATGACACAAGGCCGCATCACCAACGCCAACGTCTCGGTGCGTCTCACCGACGAGTTCATGCAGTGTGTGAAAGAAAACAAACCCTTCATTCAGCAGTATCCCATCGACTCACCTAATCCGAGATACACCAAGGAAGTGGATGCCCGCGCCCTTTGGAACAAAATCATCCACAATGCGTGGAAATCGGCAGAGCCCGGGGTCATGTTCTGGGACACCATCATCCGCGAGTCCATCCCCGATTGCTATGCCGACCTCGGCTTCAAGACCTTGAGCACTAACCCCTGCGGTGAGATTCCACTCTGTGCCTACGACAGCTGCCGCCTCATCGCCATCAACCTATACAGTTACGTCGACCGCCCATTCACGCCCGAAGCCCGCTTCAACCACCAATTGTTCGCGAAGCACATGGCCATCGCCCAGCGCATGATGGACGACATCATCGACTTGGAGATTGAAAAGGTGGACGCCATCCTGGAAAAAATCGCCTCAGACCCCGAGGACGAAGAAGTCAAGCGTACCGAAATCCTCCTGTGGAAAAGCATACGGGAAAAGTGCCTTCTGGAGCGCCGCACAGGCATTGGCATTACTGCCGAGGGCGACATGCTGGCCGCTTTGGGCAAACGCTATGCCTCCGACGAGGCCATCGCCTTCTCGACTGAGATTCAGAAATTGCTGGCCTACAATGTCTACCGCTCGTCAGTCAACTTGGCCGAGGAACGCGGCAAATTCCCGATGTACGACGCCAAACGTGAGGAGAACAACCCTTTCATCAAGCGCATGCGGGCCTTGGACGAAGAACTCTACCAGAAGATGTGCCGCGTGGGTCGCCGCAACATCGCCATGCTGACCATTGCGCCTACGGGCACCGTCAGTATCTGCACCCAGACCACCTCAGGCATTGAGCCGGTATTCATGGTGGCATACAAACGCCGCCGCAAGGTGAACCCCAACGACAAAGATGTCCATGTAACCTTCACCGACGTAACTGGCAATTCGTTTGAGGAATACAACGTGTTCCACCACAAGTTCATCACCTGGCTGGAAGTCAACGGCTACGACGTAAATGAGGTGCTGCATTACGATGACGAAAAGCTTAATGCCATCATCGCAAAATCTCCTTACTACAAAGCCACGGCCAACGACATCGATTGGGTCAACAAGGTGAAGATGCAAGGCTCGATGCAGCAATGGGTCGACCACAGCATCAGCGTTACGGTGAACGTTCCTAAGGATACAACGGAAGAACTCGTCAGCCAGATATACATGACCGCTTGGGAAAGCGGCTGCAAGGGCATGACCATCTACCGCGACGGCTCGCGCGACGGCGTATTGGTCTCAAAGGACGACAAGAAAGAGGAGAAGAAAGAGAATCACAACGACGCCCGTCCTGACGACATCCGCGAGACGGCGGCTCCACCGCGCCCGAAGGAACTTGAATGCGATGTGGTGCGTTTCCAGAACAACTACGAGAAATGGATTGCCTTTGTGGGCATTCTTCACGGCAAGCCTTACGAGATATTCCTCGGCAAAGCCGAAGGCTTCCTACTGCCGCCGTATGTAGTGAAGGGTGTGATCATCAGGGAGAAAATCAAGGGCGAGACCTCGCGCTACGACTTCCGCTACACCGACAAGGACGGTTACGAGGTGATTATGCAAGGCCTTTCGCGCTCATTCAATAAGGAATACTGGAACTACGCAAAGCTGATTTCGGGCATCCTTCGTCATGGAATGCCTATCAAGTATGTCATTGACCTTGTGCAAAACCTCAACGTTGAGGAAGACAACATCAATACCTGGAAGAACGGTATCGCTCGCGCCTTGAAGAAATATGTCCCCGATGGCGTTATCGACGAAAAAGAAAAATGCCCCAACTGCGGCGAGAAACTCATCTTCGAGGACGGATGTAAGCACTGCAATAGCTGCGGCTATTCGAAGTGCGGATAAGATTCTGAGACAGGAAACAGTTGTTTTTTTATCTTCATAATGGCAGGTTGCCGATACTTTGGTGTCGGCAACCTATTTTTTGGAGATGCTCAAAATTGGAACAAGACCCGAGCGTTAGCCGTAGTCGTGGCAGCAAAGTCTTCCAAAGAGATTTGCAGTATTTCTGCCAGCTTCCGTGCCGTATGCACAAGGTAGGCGGGTTCGTTGCGCTTGCCCCGGCAAGGCATGGGTGAAAGATAAGGCGCGTCCGTTTCCAAAACAATTCTGTCGATTGGCAAATTGGGCAGATAATCCTTCACGCCACAGTTTTTGTAGGTCGTCACGCCACCCAAACCGAGGTGAAAGCCCAGTTCCACATAGGCTTTGGCCTCGTCCTCCGTCCCAGTGAAGCAGTGCATGATGCCACGCAAACCTCCATCCTGCTTCTTTTCAAGAACATTCACCATCTTTTCGAATGCGTTGCGACAATGAATGGAAAGCGGAAGGCCAAGTTGCTTGGCCCAGTCCAACTGGACCTCAAAAGCATCGAGTTGCTGCTTTTCATAGGTTGTGTCCCAATAGAAATCCAGGCCAATCTCCCCCACTCCGACATAAATGCCGCGCTCCAGCTCCTTTTCCATCGTAGCCAACACCACATCGTAATCATCCTTGACTTCCTCGGGTTGCAAGCCCATCATCACGCGGGTGCAATCGGGGTATTGCCCATGCAGATCAAGCATCGGCGCAATGGTAGAAGTGTCCACGTTGGGCAACAGCATCAGGCCGACACCGGCTTCCAAAGCACGCCTGACGGCTTCGTTGCGGTCAAGATCAAATTGAGGGTCGTAGATATGCGTATGGGTGTCAACAAGAAACATATTATTCTTGATTTTCAAATGGTCAGCCCTCCCATAACCTCCATCTTGATGTTGCTGTTTGGCCGAAAGAGGATGATCTCACCTTTTTCCATGGTCAATACAAGAAATTGTCGTAAGGATACCTGATCGCATGCATATCACGGATTTCCTTGTATAGCATATCTCTGAACTCCTGATAGTTGTCGCGGTTCTTAGCAGAAATGAAGATGCATTTTTCGTTCATTTTGGCCATCCAAGTCTTTTTCAGTTCCTCGTAGGAGACATTGCGCTTGGTAGGAGGTGTTAGGTCATCGGGGTCTTTCTCCTCCCATGTGTAGGCGTCGATTTTGTTGAAGACGATGATGGTCTTCTTGTCGGCGCAACCCAAATCGGCCAAAGTCTGGTTCACCACCTCAATCTGCGCCTCGAAGTCGGGATGCGAAATGTCGACCACATGGAGCAGGATGTCCGATTCGCGCACCTCGTCCAACGTGGATTTGAACGACTCCACAAGATGGTGCGGCAACTTGCGAATAAACCCCACAGTGTCAGACAACAGGAAAGCCAGGTTTTCCACCACCACCTTGCGCACAGTCGTGTCAAGCGTAGCGAAGAGCTTGTTTTCGGTATAAACCTCCGACTTGCTCAACATGTTCATAATGGTGGACTTGCCCACATTGGTGTAGCCGACCAAGGCCACGCGGACGAGTTTCCCACGGTTTTTACGCTGCACGGTCTTCTGCGTGTCAATTTCCTTCAATTTCTCCTTCAGCAACGCGATGCGGTCGAGGATGAGTCGGCGGTCGGTTTCGATTTGGGTCTCACCCGGGCCGCGCATACCGATACCGCCCCGTTGTCTTTCCAAGTGGGTCCACATGCGGGTCAAACGCGGCAAAAGATATTGATATTGTGCCAGTTCCACTTGAGCCTTTGCATGTGCGGTATGCGCATTTGAGGCGAATATGTCGAGGATTAGGCTGGTGCGGTCGAGGACACGGCATTCCATGACCTGCTCCATATTACGTGCCTGTGTCGCGCTCAGTTCATCATCGATGACAGCGATCTCGATGTTCTCTGCCTTAATGTACTGGTGGATTTCCTCCAGTTTGCCAGAGCCGAGGTAAGTGACACTGCTCGGGCGGTCCATGGCTTGCACGAAACGCGCCACAGGCACGCCACCAGCTGTCTCCAGAAGGAACGCCAGCTCGTCCAAAAATTCGTCAGTACGCCTGCGGCCCTGCTGTTTTGAGGCAACTGCTATCAACACAGCCCTTTCGGGAATCTTTTCGTAAGTAATGAAATCGCCCATGGTTGGTTGGTTTGGAATATGGAGTGTGGGGTAGGGAAAGCTTTTACCTTTGAATCAAGTTTGTTTTCGGTTCATCACCTCCCGCTCAATACGAATAGGCTTTAAATCCGATAACCCTTCTCACTTCATTCAAAGTCCTCGCGGCGCTCTCTCGGGCCTTCTCGGCACCCATACGAGCTATGCGGTCGAGGCGTGCTTCATCGGATGAGTATTCCAAGATTCGTTCACGGATGGGAGCGATGGCTTTCACCATGTCGTCGGCCAATTGCTTCTTCATATCGCCGTAACGGATGGAGCAGTCGTTCCATTTCTCGTCGAAGTATTTCACCTTTTCGGGTTCGCTGACGATACTCATCATCGTGAACAGGTTTTGGATGACCTCGGGTTTGGGGCTGTTGGGTTCGGTCGGGCCTGTATCGGTGACGGCCCTCATCACCTTCTTGCGCATGGTCTTCTCGTCTTCAAAGAGGAAGATGCAGTTGCCGTCGCTCTTGCCCATTTTGCCGCTGCCATCGAGACCCGGCACCTTGATGGCATCGCCGCCGAAATAGTAGTTTTGGGGCTCCGGGAAAAACTCAACTCCATAGATGTTGTTGAAACGGCGGGCACATTTTCGTGCCATCTCCATGTTCTGTTCCTGATCTTTCCCAACAGGCACCCATTTGGCACGATGTTGCAGGATGTCGGCGGCCATCAGTGTGGGATAGGTGAACAGTCCGGCATTCACGTTGTCGGGCTGTTGGCGCGCTTTCTCCTTGAAGGTGGTAACACGGCCCAGTTCGCCGATGTAGGCATTCATGTTGAGATAAAGATACAACTCGATGGTTTCTGGCACATCGCTTTGGACATAGATCGTTGCTTTCTCGGGATCAATGCCGCAGGCAAGGTATTCGGCCAAGATGGTACGAGCCGATTTCTGTATGTTCTCTGGCTTTGGATGGGTTGTCAGCGAGTGCCAGTCGGCGATAAAGAAAAAGCAGTCGTAATCTTCCTGCATCTTGACGAAACTGCGGACAGCGCCGTAGTAGTTGCCAAGGTGCAGGTTTCCTGTGGGGCGGATACCGCTTAGAACAATGTCTTTTGCCATACTTGATTCAATTTGGTTGCAAAAGTAAGAAAAAAAGTTTCACTACGCCTTGCAGAAAACAGATTCCCGTCAGAATGGCACAAAAAAGCCCGCCCCGTTTTTTGGGCAGGCTTTTCGAGGTTAGTTTTGGCAGCACTTCTCCTTACAATTTGATGTCGTCGCCTTTGGCGTTGAGGAAATTGTACTGCAGCATGTGGAATTCGGGCATCGACTGCACTTTGAATTTATGTCCGTATTTCTTTATCCATTTGCGGCGAATTGAAAACAGGCCATCTATGCACAGGTAGGAATAGATGAAAGGGTGTACCTGTAATGTCAGAAGATTTTCGTTCTGGTCGACCATGAGGTACTTGAGATGGTTTTCAATTTCGTCGATAAAGAGGACGGCTGGGCGGATTTTGCCTTCGCCAGCGCACACAGGGCATTTCTCCTGTACCTGCACCTCTGTTTCCGGACGCACGCGCTGTCGTGTGATTTGCATGAGGCCAAACTTTGAGGGGGGAAGGATGGTATGCTTGGCACGGTCGTGCGACATGGCCTCAGCTAAGGCGTAATACAATTCCTTCCGATGCTTGGCTTCATGCATGTCGATGAAGTCAACGATGATGATGCCTCCCATGTCGCGCAAACGCAGTTGGCGTGCGATTTCCTTGGCGGCTTCAATATTGACCTGAAAAGCGTTGTCTTCCTGCGAATTTTCCCTGTTCACCCGATGGCCGCTGTTGACATCGATGACGTGCATGGCCTCGGTGTGTTCAATGATGAGATAGACACCGTTTTTGATAGTAACTACGCGACCGAAAAAGCCTTTGATCTGTTTGGTAACATTAAAAAAGTCAAAGATGGGTTCTTTTCCTTTGTAAAGTTGCACAATATCAATCTTTTGTGGTGCGAAGCTACGAATGTTTTTCTGGATTTCTTCATAGAGTTTCTCATCGTTCACATGGATGTTGTTGAACGACTCGTTGAGCAAATCGCGCAGCATGACGCTGGTTTGGTTCATTTCGCTGACCATTCTGCCGAAGGTCGTCATTTTCCTCATCTCGATAATGCACTGTTCCCATTTGGAAATCAGAGGCCTGAGGTCGGCATCGAGGTCAGCTACTTTTTTGCCTTCGGCGACGGTGCGGATGATGACACCATAGTTAGTCGGCTTAATGCTTTGGATGAGACGGCGGAGACGGTTGCGTTCTTCGCTGCTGCGGATTTTTTGCGATACCGAGATGCGGTTGGAGAAGGGAACGAGGACAAGATAGCGTCCCGCAAAGGAGAGTTCGGCGGTAATTCTCGGTCCTTTGGTGTGGATAGGTTCCTTGGCAATCTGAACGGGGAGCAAGTCGCCCACGCTGAGCAAATCGCCAATCTTGCCGTTCTTGGGAAGGTCGGGGTCAAGTTTGAACTTGTCCATGGGAACATCTTCATTGCCGAGGACCTTCTTCTTGTACTTGATCAGCGAGTTGGCCTGCAGGCCGAGGTCGAGATAATGCAAGAAGGCCTCCTTGGGATAGCCCACGTCAACGAAAGCCGCGTTGAGGCCTGGCAAAATCTTCTTCACCCTGCCCAAGTAAACGTCACCAACCGCGAATTGGTTGTTGGTTTTTTCTCTGTGAAGTTCGACAAGCGCGTTGTCTTCCAAAAGAGCGATGTCAACCTCCGAAGCGTGCGAATTGATGACCAAGTCGCGCGTCACTGTCTTAACTTCCACTGCAAACTTTTGCTGTTGTTCTTCAGACATAGTGTTATTACTTTGGGGTTAACGATTTGATTGATAAAACAATAACACAACAAAGGTAGATGCCGTTGCTGTGTTATTGTCGAGTTTATGCTCAAGAAGAGCTTATTTCTTCTTGTGCCTGTCCTTTCTCAAGCGCTTTTTGCGCTTGTGTGTCGACATCTTGTGTCTTTTGTGTTTTTTACCGTTTGGCATAGTATAAAATATTAACGTGTTGTTTTCTTATTTGACAGCGTTCATGAAAGTTTTGGCAGGCTTGAAAGCCGGAATCTTATGGGCAGGAATGGTAATGGCGATGTTCTTGCCAATGTTACGTCCGGTCTTTTCAGCTCTTGTCTTGATGATGAAGCTGCCGAAGCCTCTCAGATAAACGTTTTCTCCACTTGCCATGGCGTTCTTCACCACTTCCATGAAATTCTCAACAACATTCTGGACAGCACCTTTTTCAATGCCTGTCTTGCTTGCGATTTCAGCAACGATTTCTGCTTTAGTCATTTTTTTACTTATTTGATGGTTAATTGTTATGTTTGTTGTAAATTTGCGGCAAAGGTACGAACATTTTCAATACGAAGACCCGTTTAATGCTTTTTTTTTCTTCTAATGAGTTATAAATAAAGAAATTCGCAAAAAATAGGATGACGAACAACATGCAAGACATCTTAATTAATTGGTATGCGGAAAACCGCCGCGACCTGCCCTGGAGAAACGATCCCACGCCCTACCAGGTATGGCTCTCCGAGGTTATCCTGCAACAGACCCGGGTCAACCAAGGCAAGGACTATTACCTGCGTTTCGTTGAGAAATGGCCTTCGGTGAACGAGCTCGCCCTGGCCTCTGAAGAGGAAGTATTGAAGTTGTGGCAAGGCCTCGGCTACTACTCGCGAGCACGCAACCTGCACCATTGCGCCCAACAAGTCGTTACGGAGCATGGCGGCTCATTTCCGGCCGATTTCGATAAGCTAAAACGGCTCAAAGGCATTGGCGACTACACGGCGGCCGCCATCGCTTCCATTGCTTTCAACCTTCCCCATGCCGTGGTCGACGGCAACGTATTCCGCGTGCTAGCGCGGCTCTTCGACATCGACACACCTATTAATATTAATGAGGGGCATACTCTCTTCGCACACCTTGCCAATGAAATTCTCAACCGCAAACGACCAGGGAGCCACAACCAAGCCATGATGGAGTTTGGCGCACTGCACTGCACTCCCAAGAGCCCCAACTGCATGACATGCCCGTTACAAGCCCAGTGTTTGGCCTTTACCCGGCAAACCGTGATGCAACGCCCTGTGAAGCTGCAAAAGACGAAAGCCACGACAAGGCATTTCAACTATTTGGTTTTCAGAATTAAAGGCGAAATCTACCTGCACAAGCGAAGCAGCAACGACATCTGGAAAAACCTCTACGATTTCCCCTGCATCGAAAGCGGACAACCCATGTCGGCAGAAGAAGTCATCGCCACAGAACAGTTTCTTCAACTTATTGAAAACAAGCCTTTTACAATCACAAAAGTTTCCCCTATGCTTACCCACAAACTAACCCATCGCACCATCCTCGCCCAATTCATTGAAATAAAACTTGAACAAAAATTGTTGCAAATTGGAACAAAAGACTTATTTTTGACCCGTGAAACGGACTTGGGCATTTTCCCCATTCCACGCTTAATAGACTTATATCTAAACAACTAATAGACCGCATTATGGCAAGCTTAAACAAAGTCCTCCTCATAGGCCGCCTCGGGAAAGACCCCGAAGTGACCACTTTTGACAACGGCAGCCGCAAAATATCGGCCACTTTGGCCACTTCCGAACGCTATCGCGACCGCGACAACAACTGGGTGGAGCAGACCGATTGGCACAACATTGTGGCGTGGGGCAACCTCGCCAACGACATCGCCGAAGGCCGCCGCAACTACGCCAAGGGTGACTTGATGTATGTGGAAGGCCGGCTCAGAACCCGTCAATACACCGACCAACAAGGCATTGTGCGCTATGTTACCGAAATTATCGCCGACAAACTGATGCAGATGGCACCAGCCCGCCCTGCCCAACAATCGTCGTACGGCCAGCCCTACACACCGGCCACAGAGCCCTCACCCGGCTATATGCCTCAATCTTCCGTCCAAGACGAGGGCAGCGACCTTCCCTTTTAACCTTTGATGCCATTTCGCATTGTAAGGAGGCTTTGGCAAAGCGCCGCCCGAAGGCCTGGCTTGACTTAGACAACAAGACGGAGCAAATCATACACATTATTCTTTACTATCGTACAGAATATTTTATTATTTTTGCAGCCTGAACAAAAAAGACACGATTTTGGAAACACCAGACCCCGACCCTCTCATAGGACTTCTCACTGTTGTTGTAAACAACTTTTACACAGGATTTTCCGGGCATCGCATCAGCGCCATCATAGGATTGGTGGTGCTTTGTTTGTTGCTTGCCGCCTCAGCTTTGGTATCAAGCTGCGAGACAGCCTTTTTCTCACTCCAGCCTGCCGACATCGAAGATATCGAATCGCGCACCGACTCCAAAAGCAAGCTTGTGCTGAAACTCCGCGAAAAGCCCAAGACTTTATTGGCCACCATCTTAATTGCCAACAACTTTGTCAATGTCACCATCACCCTGCTTTCCACCTACATCATCACTCTGTTGTTCGACATGGCGAGCTATCCCGTGGCAGCATTTTTCATGGAAGTGGTGGTTGTTACCTCCATGATACTCATCGTTGGAGAAATCACACCAAAGATCTATGCAGGCAACCGCCCTGTCAAGGTGGCAATGTTCATGGCGCGGCCATTGCGTTTCCTCATCGGGTTATTTAAACCCCTGAGCAAGCCGTTAGTCAACTCCACCTCGTTCATGGACAGACATTTGGAGAAAAAGAAAGGTGAAATATCGATGGAAGACCTCTCCACGGCGGTCGACATAGCCACCGAACAGTCCACGCCTCTCGAAGAGAAACAAATGCTGAAAGGCATCGCCTCTTTCAGCGAAAAAGAAGTGAGTGGCGTGATGATTCCGCGCATCGACATCATCGGCGTGGAGAAAGGCATGGACTTCAGCTACATGCTGGCCGTCGTCATCAAAAGCGGATTCTCAAGGATTCCCGTATATGACGAAACTCTGGACCACGTGGAAGGCATCTTGTATGTGAAAGACCTTTTGCCCTATATCGACGCACAGTCCTACGAATGGCAGAAACTGATCCGCCCAGCCTTCTTCGTGCCCGAGAATCGAAAAATCAACGACCTGTTCCAAGACTTCCGCGAAAAGAAAATCCACATCGCCATTGTAGTCGACGAATACGGCGGCACTTCGGGACTCATCACTATGGAGGATGTAATCGAGGAAATTGTAGGCGAAATCAACGACGAATTCGACGAGGCCAACTTGGAAGAACACTACTCCAAACTCGAAGACGGCTCTTACCTTTTTAAAGCGCAGACAAGTATCGTTGACTTCTGCAAAGTATTTGGCTTGGATGAGAACTACTTTGAGCCCATGCAAGGCGAGGCTGACACCTTAGCCGGACTCATCCTTGAAATCGAAGGCCGCATCCCGGAAATCGGGTTCAAATTCGATTTCGAGAAGTTCAAAATGGAAATCACCGATGCCAACAGCAAACGCATCAAGGAGGTGAAGGTTACATTTGACGAAGAATAACAATATGAAAATCAACAAGCTCATCATCCCTTTGGTCATTTTGTCGGTTGGTTTCGCCGCTTTCTCATGCGACGATGGGGCGAATTACCTGCCCAAACCGCGCGGCTATTTCCGTATCGACTTGCCCGAGAAAACCTACACTAGGGTAGACACCATCGAAAGATACAGCTTCGAGTGTCCCGACTACGCCATGATCACTTACGACCCCTACTCACCCGATGAGAAAAACTGGATCAACATGGAAATGCCACAATTCAAGGGTTCCATCCACCTGACACACAAGCCTGTGAACGGCAATCTGGGGGAATACCTGGAAGATGTCCACACCATGGTAACAAAGCACCTTCAGAAAGCCAATGGCGTTCGCGACAGCTTGATTGTCAACGACGAACGCCAAGTCTATGGGCTGTTCATTGAGATGGACGGCAAAGGCGTGGCCACCCCGATGCAGTTCTACCTCACCGACAGCACCCGCAACTTTGTGCGCGGTGCCCTCTACTTCAATTTCAAGCCCGACAACGACTCAATGCAGCCTGTCATCAACTTTATCCGCGAGGACATCGACCATCTGATCAACACCTTCGAGTGGAAATAAAGATTCGGGCGTATTAGGCCTACTGCCTGCACCTATCATCATCTCTTCGGAAACAGGAAGCGGACGCATTTTCCAGAAAAAATTCTTATATCTGCAAATATTACAAAAAATGCAGTTTTCCAATTTTTTTTCGGCTGTTTTTCGTCAAAAAACACTAATTTCGCGGCGCGAAACAAATTTTGCGCCGATGTAAATATAGTATTCACTTAAAAGAAAGGGGGAAGGCCTATGATTAACAGCCTGAAAATCGGGGAATTGATGTGGCGTCATCTCAACAACCCAACAGAAGAGGACTTTGAATTCCTGAAAGACCGATTTCATTTCCACCCTTTAGATATTGAAGACTGCAAATCGGTGAACCAACGCCCGAAAATCGACATCTACGATGATTACTACTTCCTCATCCTTCATTTCCCCAACTTCGACCGTCAGAACAAGTTCGTGAAAATCAAGGAAGTGAAGATATTTTGGGGCAAGGACTACATCATTTCCATAGAGAAAAAACCTTGGGGCGTGGCCCAACTCTTTGAAGAATATGAAGAACGCATGCAGAACGGCGAAGCGATGAACTTCCGCAACTCCGATATCCTGCTCTACCGTATCCTTGAAAAACTGATGACCGAGTCGGTTTATCTGCTCCGCAAGGTCGGACTGGATGTTGAGCTGATCAACCGCGAGCTGTTTCAGGAAAGGCAGGTAAAAATCATCGAGCGTATCAGCGCGACACGCAAAAACCTCATCCTCATCAACACTATCTTCAAGCCCCAATTGCGACTCTTCCATCTCTTCGAGACAGGTAAGGTGACTGGCTTCACGGACGATGTGGAATACATGGAAGACTACTGGGGCAACATCCTTGACTATCTCCAAAAAGTATGGGACATGACCGAGGACTATGAGGAATTGATAGAAGGCCTCTCCATGACCTTCGACTCGATGCAGACCAACAAGACCAACGAAACCATGAAAATCCTCACCTTGGTGTCGACCATCATCCTGCCTTTGACTTTCATCACCGGCATTTATGGCATGAATGTTACACTACCCTTCCAAGCGGCCAGTTGGGCCTTCTGGGGCATCATGGGCTTCATGGCGGTGGTGGCGGTAGGGTTCTATATTTATTTCAGGCACAGGAAAATGATGTAAGTGCCGTGCCTTTGTCCGCTGAAAGCAGACAAAGTGCGGTGTCTCTACAAACACCCTCAGTTCACCAGCAGTTTCTCGTACCTCACTATGGTGTTGTTGCGCATGAGTTTTACGATATAGCAACCCTTAGCGAAGCCATCAGGCAAAGTTAATGAGAATTCGCCAACGGCATATCCCGAAGCCTTGAGCAGCGTGCGTCCACAAAGGTCACAGACAGCGACGGCATCGAAGTCGATGCTATTGCCACTCACATGCAGTGTTTGTCCCTGCCCAACGGGATTGGGAAACAGACAAACAGGCGCGTTGCCCACCTCAACAGCGTTCCATGTCGGGTCCCAAATCATTCTGGCATACTCAGGATGGTCGACGAAGGGATTGCGGTTGTACTGATAATCATTGTAAATGGCCTCATTGCGGTCTCTTTCCTTTTCGCTTACGGGGTCTTGATCGTTCCAACGGAGCAGCATTTCGATTGCCCAAGGCTTGATTTCGGATTTGGTGGTCATGTCGCTCGAGCCCCAGCCACCGTCTTCGCCATAATAGCGCACACTCATGTACATGATGGCACGGGCAAAGTCTCCTTTATATTCGTCAATGGGTTCAAATGCCGTCCCGGAGAAGCCAGGGGTCTTGCAAGCACCCAATTTTGAGCCATTGCGCGAAGTCCAAGAGGCCGACCCGACCTCCCCGTATGCATAATTGCTGCGGCGACCGTTCACGTAACCGTCAGTCGGAAAGATATGGTGCAAGTCGGTGTTGGCGGTGCCGTCATTGTTGAACCAGCTCTTTGGCCATGAATGCTCACGGTTATAACAGTCGCCTTCGTTGTTAAAGTTGCCGCATTGGTCCTGACCAAGGTAATAAGTATAAGGAGGTGTGCTGTTGGGGCAATCGGAATACATGTCCCAAACCACGCCGTTGCCCTTGTTGTCGGTACTCCAGAAGGCGTTCCACAACTGCGCATACGAAATGGAAGAATGACCTTTAATGATGTTGTGCAAAGCCACCTTCAACTGGCTGCCTGTCAAGCCATTGGCAGAATTGTAGTAATTGGCGGGTTGCGCCTTGGCGAAAAGTGCCAACGACAAACCGAAAAATAAAGCTATTAACTTTTTCATTTTGGTATTGTTCCGACCTTCAACGCTTCAACTGCGCCCAACGTTAGCGTGTTCATGGCCTCTGTTTTCTTATATCAAATCCGTGAACAAATACAGCACCGAGACGACAACCATAAACACCGCGGCAGAAAACTCCACAAAACTCACCTTCTTGATCATCCCTGGAGCAAAGTCGATGCGCACCGTGATGAATGCCCACAAAAAGCCCGCCACAACCACCGCCAACAGAAACCATAAGCCGAAAGGCATGAAATGGCAGCACATCAGCGACATCAGCAGCGTGTTCGTCGCGGCAATGGCGGTAAGGGCCAATATGTCCCGGTTGTTACGAACCGTATAGAGCATCTTGCCTTTCAGCACTTTCATTGAGTCGACAAACAACTTGACGGCCACCACAATCATCATTGCAAAAACCAAGTAATCAGCAATATAGACAAAGAGATGGCAAATCATGCGGCTTATATTATAGCCGATGGTGGCAGCCACGCCTTGCGTTAGGCCAAACAACAGCGAAACCCAAAGTTTCTTCCCGGGTTCGTCATCGGCAGTGACCAAACTCACCGAGCGCGTGATTACAGGCGAAGTCAAACAGAGGACAAAGATGATATTGATGATGATGGCCGCAGTGCTCATAACAGCCGCAAAGGTACACATTTTTACGATATGAGGCATTTTTGTCGAAACCCGGCTACTGTTTATGCCCTTTCTTCGCCTTCCCAAAAACTGCACTGAACCCTGAGGGTTGTTTGTCCAACTTTCAGGGTTCGGTACAATGCAAAGAGCGTCATCTTGACGGCAACATGGTTCGAGGATGGGTGTCCCGATACAAGGCCTATGGGGAAGAGGGTCTTCGCAAGTCATCGAAAGGCTACCACTTCACGCCAGCGGAAAAAGAGAGAATCGTTTTGGAGCATGTCGAAAAAGGCGTAACTTTGCAGCAGTTATGCCTCCGTTACGACGTGGACCGCAGCACGATTCTGTCGTGGTCAAGACGGGTTCGGTCGGGAGGCTCCTTGTATGACACAAAGCGTCGAGGACGCCCTCCAAAAAGCCCCATGGGAAGACCAAAGAAGAAAGAGCCGCAGACAGAACTTGAGAAGCTTCAGGCAGAGAATCTCCGTCTGAGGGCAGAGAATGCGTTGCTAAAAAAAGTGAAGGACTTGGTCGAGGAACAGGAAGCCCAAGCACGGCCCAATGGGCAAAAGCCATCGACGGACTGAGGCCGGAATATCCCCTTGACTTGCTTTTGGAGTTGGGGGAGATGGCCCGTTCCGTGTCCTATTACCACTTGAAGCGCCTGAAGTCTGGCGACAAGTATGCGGTGGAAAAGGAGTGCACAAGGTCCATTTTCCATGAGCACAAAGGGAGTTACGGCTACCGTCGCTTGACCGCCGAGACGCACGACAGGGGCTTTGCAATCAACCACAAGACTGTCCAGCGCCTGGTGGACGCGATGTGCCTGAAAAGCAGGATACGCAGGGTGAGGTACCGCTCGTACAAAGGCGAGGTCGGCAGAATCGCTCCAAATATCATAGCCAGGGACTTTGCGGCAGAGGCTCCGAACCGCAGGTGGGCGACTGGTGTGACGCGGATAAACATAGGCGCTGTCAAGCTCTATCTGTCGCCCATACTGGATATGTTCAACGGAGAGATCGTATCCTACAACATCTCCCGCTGTCCGAATCTCGAACAGATATACGATATGCTTGACATGGCTTTTGCCAAGCTCGAAAGCACTGAAGGCCTAATACTGCACTCCGACCAGGGGTGGCAGTACCAGCACTTCGGATACCGCCAGCGGCTTGCGGAGCATCACGTCATCCAAAGCATGTCTCGCAAAGGCAACTGCCTCGACAATGCAATGGCCGAGAACTTCTTCGGAATCATGAAGTCGGAACTCCTATACGCTGAAAAGTTCGAGTCGCCAGAGGCCTTCGTGGAAGCCTTGGAAGAATACATTGAGCACTACAACAATAAAAGAATAAATTCTCGGTCAAATGGAAAGAGTCCGGTGCAATACCGAACTCTTTACCAAAACAATTATTGTTTAATCCGTCCAACTTTTTTGGGTCACTTCATTTTGACCTTCGGGGTTTTGTTTTATTTAACCCTCAACTTCTGACCGATTTGCAGTGTCTTGTTTTGTCGGATACCATTCAGCTGGCAGAGCTTATTTACCGACATTCCGTACTTCTTGGCAATCTTGCCCAAAGTGTCGCCTTTCTTCACAGTGTAATAGACCTTTTTCCCTTTGGTTCCCGTATTCTGTGGGGATTTCTTCGAGGCATTCAGCGACTGCCGGTCGGTTTGTCCGTAGTGCGAGTTGATGTTGAAATAGTGCTTATGCAGCATGAATTCCTCTGAGCGGAGAGTGCCGTTGTCAAAGTCGAAGATTCGTTCGGGATCGAAGCTCTGGCCCATGTAGCGTGTCTCAAAATGGAGGTGTGGCCCCGTGGAACGTCCCGTGGAGCCGCCGTAGCCAATGGGTTCGCCAGCCTTCACCAAGTCGCCGCTCTTCACGATATACTTCGACAGGTGTCCGTAGTATGTCTCCAGGCCATTCAAGTGGCGGATGACGAGCACATTACCATAGCCACCCGTCATGGAGGTAGGAAGGGCAGCACGCACAATGCCATCGAATGCGGCATACACGACATCGCCCGTACGCAAACCTATGTCGACACCTCTGTGCGGGCGGCGGCGTCTGAACTTGAACTGCGAGGTAACCGGTGCGGGATGCGGAATGCAAAAGCGGTGCACTGAATCCACCAATACCAACAGGACCGAATCTGGAAGATCGTTCAAGGCAATGTCGCGATAACTGTGCACAGTCTCGGTGTCCCAATGGTAGTTGCTGAGCGAATCCGGAATTTCGGGACGCTCGAGTTGGTAAAACAGCCAAGTGCCATTGTCGAAAAGCACCACTTTCTGATACTTGTCTTCGGTAGGAAGGGTGTCGATGGGCATGGCGATACCTTCCGAATACTCCTCATCCTCTTCACCATCATCCTCTTCATTGTCAAATACAATGGAGTCGTTGCCGTACACATAAATATATATGGTGTCGCGAACGGCAAAGGAGTTCTTTAAACGTTTGAAAAATCCTTCATTCTCCTGAGAGAAGGCTATGGATGAAAGCATTAGGCAAATTATGAAAGCAGTTAATTTCTTCATAATAAAGGATGATTTTTGAAAAACAAAGTCGCAAAAGTAGACAAAAATCCCGAAACTGCAAGTGGAATTTTGGCAAAAACAGAGCAAAAAAAACGAAATATTGCCATTTTGTCAGTTTTTTCTTTTGGCACAAAGATTGACAAATTGGGGTCGCTGTAAAATGACTTGCAGTTGTAGAAACGCCAACAAAACGCCAACAAATAATATAAATAAAAAAAGTAACAAATAAAATAAAGGAGAACTAAGAAATGTCAAAGATTATCGGTATCGATTTAGGGACAACCAACTCATGTGTGGCCGTCATGGAGGGCAACGAGCCTCAGGTCATCGCCAACAGCGAAGGCCATCGCACCACCCCTTCGGTGGTCGCATTCACCGACAACGGCGAACGTAAGGTTGGCGAGCCTGCCAAACGTCAGGCCATCACCAACCCGCTGCGTACCGTTTATTCCATCAAACGCTTCATGGGCGAGACCTATGACAAGCTGGACACCGAAATGCGCCGTGTGCCATACAAGGTCATGCAAGGCCCTAACAACACACCGCGTATCGACATCGACGGCAAGCAATACACTCCGCAGGAAATCTCTGCCATGGTGCTTCAGAAGATGAAGAAGACCGCTGAGGACTTCCTCGGACAGAGTGTCACAGAAGCGGTCATCACGGTGCCTGCCTACTTCAACGACGCCCAACGCCAGGCCACCAAGGAAGCGGGGGAAATTGCCGGACTGAAAGTGCGCCGCATCATCAACGAACCTACCGCCGCAGCCCTAGCATATGGCTTGGACAAGAAAAAGAACGACGTAAAAGTCGCTGTTTATGACCTCGGCGGCGGCACTTTCGATATTTCCATCCTTGAATTGGGCGATGGCGTGTTTGAGGTGAAATCGACCAACGGCAACACCCACCTCGGTGGCGACGACTTCGACGAAGTCATCATCAACTGGCTGGCTGAAGAGTTCAAGAAAGACAAAGGTATCGACCTTCGCAAAGACCCGATGGCCCTGCAACGCCTGAAGGAAGCCGCCGAAAAGGCAAAGATAGAGCTAAGCGCTTCGAGCGAGACTGAAATCAACCTTCCTTACATCATGCCTGTCGACGGTATCCCACAGCACTTGGTTCGCACCTTGAGTCGCTCGAAGTTCGAGCAACTTGCCGACAAACTGATCCACGACACCATCGAGCCTTGCCGTCGTGCCCTGCAAGATGCCGGCTTGACCGTCAACGATATTGATGACGTCATCCTGGTTGGCGGTTCGACACGTATCCCCGCCATCCAGAACATCGTCCGCGACTTCTTCAAGAAGGAACCTTCGAAAGGTGTTAACCCTGACGAGGTCGTTGCAATCGGTGCATCTATTCAAGGCGGCGTACTCACAGGAGAAGTGAAAGATGTACTATTGCTTGACGTGACCCCGCTGAGCCTCGGCATCGAAACCCTCGGCGGCGTGATGACCAAGCTGATCGAAAGCAACACCACCATCCCGACCCGCAAGTCGGAGGTCTTCTCGACTGCTGCCGACAACCAACCTTCAGTAGAAATCCACGTGCTGCAAGGCGAGCGTCCTATGGCCGCACAAAACAAGACCATCGGTCGTTTCATCCTCGACAGCATCCCGCCCGCGCCACGTGGCATCCCGCAAATCGAAGTCACCTTCGACATCGACTCCAACTGCATCCTGAACGTGTCGGCTAAAGACAAAGCCACAGGCAAGACCCAAAGCATCCGCATTGAGGCCTCATCAGGCTTGACCGATGCCGAAATCGAGCGCATGAAGAGCGAAGCCCAAGCCAACGCCGAAGCCGACAAAAAGGAGCGTGAACGTATCGACAAACTGAACCAAGCCGATACTGTCATCTTCCAGACCGAGAAACAGCTGAAGGAATACGGAGACAAATTGCCAGCCGACAAGAAGGCTGAAATTGAGGCAGCCCTTGGCAAGCTGAAAACAGCACATCAATCACAAGACATCGCCGGCATAGATGCCG
Source organism: Candidatus Limimorpha sp. (assembly GCA_041842265.1). Taxonomy (GTDB): domain Bacteria; phylum Bacteroidota; class Bacteroidia; order Bacteroidales; family F082; genus Limimorpha. The sequence continues at coordinate 27,474 of JBGYWU010000032.1, forward strand.
CCATGAATGAGATGAACGCCATGTGGCAAAAAGCCAGCGAGGAAATGTACAAGAACGCCGGAGCCCAAGGCGGCCCGCAAGGCGGCTTCGACCCGAACAACATGAGTGGCAACCCGAACCAAGGCCCGCAGAACAAGGGTGGTGATGACACCGTCACTGACGCCGACTTTGAAGAAGTGAAGTAACTCCAAAAATCAATTTGAATAGGAAAACAAATCCGCGTAGCTCAATGAGTTGCGTGGATTTGTTGTTATTATCGCAATTCGGTCATTCGACTTCCAAATGCTTATTAATATTGAACTTTAATGACCAACATTAGAAATTGAAGTTTACAAACATCAATTATTCAATTATTTTCGGAACGAACCACAACTTTGACTTTTCTAACGACCAATTGGAGGAAAAATATGTACCACCCCCTTCCTTTGCAAAAGCTGCATTTAGGTCTTGTAAAATAACACCCTCAAAAATATTGAAAAGCGCAACATAGAACTTATTGAAAGGCAAATAGTTAACCATCCATAATAATTACACTCGCAAATGCGCAACAGTGTATTGATAAGTGGCGTTTAGGTCAAATTGCAAGATGATTCTTTATTCTTTGTCAGCGGACTGTTTGAAACGTATGCCTGAGACTTCTTTCGTCACTCCGTCGGCTTGAATGTCAACAGGGATGAAGGCGAAACTCCAACGCAAGCCTTGATACGACTTGGGCACAAGGATTTCCACCTGGTTCTCACCCTTGTTCAAATGAAATCGGGCGGGTTGGCGCATCCAATAGAGTTGTTCGTCAGTGAAGGGATCTTCTTCCTCGGGCTTCCCCCAAGTGTTGAAACGATAATCGTACTTTCCGGGTTCATCCCACGGTTTCGAAGGCAAAACCTCCTCTCCGTTCACAAAACACCGGCAGTCCCCCTCCCACTGGCCCTGTTTTCCGATACCGTAACCATTGCGATTGGAACGAGCCGGCGTGCAAAAGCCTATCCATGCCTCCATGTCCTTATCATTTTTCGCCACAATGACCGTTTGCGCTTTCGCCAAAGCCTGTTCACCTACACTAATATGATAGGTCTGACAGAGCGCATCCAAATCGACCACACCCCCATAGGTAATAAGCGGTTCGTTATCATCAATTATCACTTGCCATTCCATCTGAGAGTTGGCCACCCAAGGCATCATGCCATGATGAAATCGGTCGCGGTGTACAGCCATTTTCTCCTCGAAATTGGCCAAACGCGACCCCGCCTCGGTAAGTGGTCCCGTAGGCAGATTCTCGTTCAGCACCTTTCCTGCGTCTCCACCATTCCAGAAACGTTCCGAAAAAGACATCATACCGTTGACCATGCCGTTATGCAAGGCGATGTTCTCTTTCCGGTCAACACGAACGTCATTCCACAAGCAAAGGACACCCCCGTAGGCTTTGGTGGTGTCAGGCACCGACTGACCTGCCGCGGTATGCAAAAAGGCGCGACTTGTGAAAAGCATCGGGTCGTAATAGTTCAGATAGCCGACAAAAGAATCCAAATACTTCCCTGGCTTGCTTGAAGCTGCCGCATTGGAACCCGCCGCCTCGTTCCAGATCTGTCGAATCACCTTATCGGAAGCAGGCAGGCCTGGATCCCAAACAATGGCTTGGCGCTCATACTTATCCACCAGATTCTCAAGCCATCGCATAAATCCATCCGGGTCCTGAATCCGCACCTCGTCGGAGCCAATGTGGATGTATGGGCATTCGCTTTTCGGGATCTCGGTGAAGAACTCGTCAAGGCAGCGCTCCAACACCCGACGGCCTTCCTCGGAGTCCATCGTAAAGCCAAAGGCATTCATGAAATAGGACGAATGTCCGGGCATGTCAATCTCAGGCACCACCGTTATGCCACGCTCTTTGGCGTAAGCAATCACCTCGCGAATTTCATCATATGTGTAGAATTTGTCCTCATCACGCCCTTTTCTTTGATACTGAGAATCATTGAGTTGCGGAAAAGCCTTACACTCGATACGCCAAGCGGGATAGTCTGTCAGATGCCAATGAAAAACATTCAGTTTGTAAAAACTCATCAGGTCAAGTGTCTCTTTCAACAGATGGACAGGCTGATAATTGCGCCCCGTGTCGTGCATGAAGCCGCGAAAAGGATACTCAGCCCAGTCGTGGACTTCCATGTTGGCTATCCGCCCTTGCTCGTCAATCAGCTGCCTCAAAGTGCTTTGTGCCCAAACGGTATTGCCTGAAACAACGGCTTTTCCGCGCATGACCTTGATGCGGTACTCATCGGGATCAGCAAACTGTTCCTTTTCATTGACAAGCACCTTCTGAAGCTTGAATTTTTTTCTACCAAGTTGCTGATATTCTTTCGGTTCAGGGATGACATCAGTTTTTGTGTCCAACTCATAGTAGCGCACATAATCCACCCTCATCTCAACCGGAAGTTTCGCCGTGTCAATGAATGGCGAGCGGTCGCGCCCGAGCTGGGCATCAAGAATCAAATAATAATCATGCTGACTGAACGGGAATTGTCCGTTAACTCCCTTCTTGTATCGCGGGTAGCGAAAAGAGCATTCCCCGTTGACAAAAAACACGAGGCTGTCTTGGAAACGCTCCACTCCATAGGTGTTATATTCAAGTTCATCATACAAAGGATAAGCCACTTGAGAAGGTCGGTTCCTTTTTTTGAGGTGGTAAGTATAATAACTATGAACAGTTTGATTCACAAATGGATTGTCCCTAAAATGCTCCATGATGTCGATTTCGCCGCCATAAGGCCAATCCAAGGCATGGTTGACTTCGGGCAACATCCAAATAGCTGGCCAATAGCCCTGGGCTATGTCAAACTTGGCACACACCTCGAGCCGCCCAAAACCGAATGTTTTTCTGCGAATGCTCCAAACTCCCCCAGTAAGATAGCCTGCTGGGTCATTGGGCAAAAAGTCATTCACCATCCCGCGCAGCACCAAATCGCCACCATCAAACGCGTAAAGCGTGTCGTGAGAAGACATGTGGATGGCCCAGTCAGCCTTGCTCCGCCAAACCTTCGACCACACTTTGCCATCCAAAGACTTGCCGTTGAATTCATCGTTCCACATCAAAGCGTAGCGACGGTGCTCTTGGGCAGAAAGCCTACCGACAAAACTGCTTATTATCAACAGTATCAATATAAAACGTTTCATGGAGATATAATTTCAGCTCGTAAAAATACAAAATTCCACATTGAGTCTGGAAGATATCAGATTTGTTTCTTACTTTTGCCAAAATTATCGGCAACATGGAGAAAAAAGAATTGCGCAGCCAGATCAAAGCCTTGAAAAAACAGTACACCAAAGAGCAATTGATGGAACAGTCGGAGAAGATACTGGCTAAGCTCGAACAACATCCTGATTTTATCAAAGCAAAGAAAGTCATGCTATACAACGCTCTGCCCGACGAAGTGCAGACCCGCGCTTTTTTGGATAAATGGCACCTGAAGAAGCACATCATCCTGCCCACTGTGGTGGGCGATGACATCATCCCCGTGGAATATGCTCAGGGCACTGAGTTTGCCATGGGCGACTTCAACATTCTTGAGCCTCAAAACAAGCCTTACGGCGGCGATTTCGACCTCATTGTCGTCCCGGGCGTGGCTTTCGACCGCAACGGCAACCGTCTCGGACGTGGCAAAGGTTACTACGACCGCTTCTTAAGCCAACATCTGGAAGTGCGCCGCATCGGCATCTGCTTCGACTTCCAAATGGTGGAGAAAATTTCTGTAGAGTCGTTCGACATCCCTATGGACGAGGTAATCTCATAAAATTGAGATTTTTCTCATTTTGGACTTCCGTTTCAATACTTTTTCGTATTTTTGAAGCCTTTTTTATAACATCAGACCTTATATGAAAAAAAACTATTTCTTCCTACTTGCCCTTCTTTTGGGCATAAATTATTTGAATGCCAATCCTGTCGACATGGAAAAGGCAAAAGCCGTTGGTCATAAGTTTGTCAGCACAAAATTCAACAAAGAGCTGAAAACCAATAATTTGCAATTGGTTTATACAGGCGTTTCAAATCGTGGCGAAACCTGTTTCTACGCCTTCAACACAGGCGAGAACGGATTTGTTATCGTTTCGGCCGATGACCGTTTCCGTCCCATAGTGGGCTATTCCGACGAAAGCCTCTTCGAGACCGAAAACATGTCTCCAGAACTTGCCTTCTATCTTGACAGAATCACCGAAGCACGCACAAGCGGCAATGCAGTCATCGACAGCAATACGCCCGCCGAATGGCAAAGCATAATGAAAACCGGACAGCTTCTTTCGCACAACAGAGGCCGAGGTGTGGACTACATATGCACCACCAAGTGGAACCAAAATTCCCCCTACAACCTATACGCCCCAGAAGCCAGTAGCGGTCCTGGCGGACGTTGCTACGCGGGCTGCGTGGCCACCGCAATGAGCCAAGTTATGAAACGCTGGGACCATCCCACACAAGGCACTGGAAGCCACGGATACTACAGCAATTACGGATATCTTTCAGCCGACTTCGGCCAAACTTCATATAACTGGGAGCACATGCCCGACCGACTCACTGGCGTTACACAAGAAGAGATAGAGGCTGTGGCGCTGCTTATGTATCATTGCGGTGTTGCCGTTGACATGAACTTCTCTCCCACCGGCAGTGGCGCCTACTCTTCTGAGGTTCCATATGCCATCAGCCAGTATTTCTCCTACTCCAATCATTCCGTTCTCAAAGAACGGTATGAGTATGCGCTCACCGATTGGCAGAATATGCTCAAAGAATCCTTCGACAAAGGCTGGCCTGTGTATTACTCGGGATGCAGCGACTCCGGATGCCACGCCTTTGTATGTGACGGTTACGACGACAACGACCTGTTCCACTTCAACTGGGGATGGGGAGGCAGCAGCGACGGTTGGTTTGTCATTGACGAAATCGACTACGCCAGCTGGGCAGAAATTGTTGTCAACTATGTGCCATCCAATGTCTATGAGTTTATGCCCATGCAACCTGACAACTTCACCGTAGTGCCCAGCAACGACTTAGATTACTCCGCCATTCTCACATGGAACAATCCCACACATAATATCCATTCAGAGGCACTGACCAACATCGACCAAGTTGTCATCACCCGCAACGGCAAGATCGTCCACACCGAAGACAATGCCAGTCCCGGAGCCAGCATGAGCTTCACCGACCACTTCATGCCCGCCGTGGCCAACTACAACATTTATGCTGTCGTAAACGGTGCCAAAGGTTTGGAATCATACGAAAAAGGCGTTTTGATTGGCCCCTCCTGCCCTTGGACGGTTGAGATGAGCTCTTCCAACCCGCAAGGTTGGAAAGGCGGAACACTCTCCTTCATCAACGGCGCGGGCAACGAAGTGGCACTTCTCTCGCTCGAATCAGCCCAAGCCACCCAAACCTTCACGCTACCGCTTGGCCATATCGAGATCCGTTGGCAGAAGCCGCAACAAGCTATTGACGAACTCGAGTTCAAAGTAAAAAACGCAGAAGGTCTGCTCAAAGCGCACTTCAGGGGTTCTTCCTCTGAAATCCAAAACGGACTGTTTTACATCGCCAACAACACTTGTGTCAATCAAGACGAAGAAATAGGCGGCACCCTACTGACCGCCACCATCGCAAACGACCAAGTAACACTAACATGGGAGGCCGTCGACAACAGTGTCAACTACCTAGTCTTCCGCGACGGCATTCTTTTCGGTATTACCACCGATACCAGCTTCGTCGACGAAGACACCAAGGAAACCTTCCACACATACCACGTTACCGCATTCACCTCCACCGGCGAATCCCTCCCTTCAAACACTTGCAGCTACCATCCTGAATCGCCATGCGTCATCCCGACGAACCTTTATGTGGAAAAAGCCACACCTGTAAAAGCCACACTCGCATGGGACGCTCCTGAAGACGAAACCGTTGCGGGCTACATGTTATACCGCCGACCGAAAGGTGGAGAGTTCAAGCGCATCAAACTGACCTCCAACACCACATATACAGACAACCTCAGTTCACAGCCCGATGGCATATACGAATATGCCGTCACCGCCTATTATCAAGAGACCCAATGCGAATCAGGATATGCATCGGCAGCAGGACATCCTGAGTTGAACTTTGCGGCATTCAACAAAACCATCATCCCGCAACACCTCGATTATCTCGTCCATGAAGGCAGAGTCATCCTTCAATGGGAAAAAGGTTCGATGGCCGAAGGATACAATGTTTACCGAGACGGAGAGCAAATTGCACATGGAGTGAGTGAAAACACATTCGTCGACTATTCGGCCACACCGCAACAAAGCTATCACTACTTCATCACGGGACACACCGCCCATATCGAATCCAGCCCCTCCAATGGCGTGTATGTGGATTGGGCCACCGATATTAACGAAAACGCTTCAAACCAGGAAGTCAGCATCTACCCCAACCCAACCGAGAACACTGTTACTGTTGAAGCAGAAAACCTACGCCAAGTCAGAGTATTCAATATGATGGGGCAAGAGATGAAATGCAAGGCATCATTCAACGGCGGCATCAACATCGACCTTTCTGAACTTCCCAAAGGATGCTATTTCATAGAGACCACAACCGAACAAGGACGCAGCACCGCCACGATAGTGAAATTATAAGGACAACATAAACACGTTAATATGAACTTTTTTTTGAGATTTTCGGCCATTGCGCTGCTGTTGAGCTTCAACGCGACCCACTTCGCCCAAGAAGCCAAAAAAGAAGAAGCGCCCATCTATCAGATCACAGAAATCGTCAACGTAAAGCATACGCCCGTCGACAACCAAGGAAGTTCGGGCACCTGCTGGTGTTTTGCCGGCACTGGATTCATCGAAGCTGAAATCCTACGCAAGTACGGCAAGGAAATCAACCTCTCCGAGATGTACTTCGTGCGCTATGCCTGGATGGAGAAGGTAGAGAAGTACGTACGCATGCATGGCTGCAACATCCTTAGCCAAGGCGGTGAGGTATGCGACGCCCTCTATATGCTCGACCGCTACGGCATGATGCCCGAAGCCGACTATGAAGGCAAGGTCATCGGCGAAACCAAACACATGCATAATGAGATGAACGAGGTTATCACCAACTTCGCCAAGAGTATCACCAAACGCAGCAACGGCAGGCTGACCCCCACATGGCAGAAGGCCATGCCTGGCATTTTTGACACCTACCTCGGCGAAGTACCTGAAGGGTTCGCTGTCGACGGCAAGAAATACACAGCCAAGTCGTTTGCCGATGCCTATAAACTGAACCTTGACGACTACATCGAAATCACTTCCTTCACACACAAGCCCTACAACAAGCCTTTTGTGGTTGAGATTCCTGACAACTGGACCTGGACTCCAGCCTACAACGTTGAGTTTAACAAAGTCTTTGAGGCTTTGGACCACGCCCTCGAAAACGGATACACAGTAGGTTGGGCACAAGACGTCAGCGACAAGGGTTTCTCACGCAAACTTGGCGTAGCCATCGTTCCAGAAGACCCTGAGAATGAAAAACTTTGGGAAGAAATCGTAAAAGAGAAAACCATCTCCGCCGAAGACCACCAAAAAGCCTATGACAATTGGGAGACCACCGACGACCATTCCATGCTCATCGTTGGCATTGCCAAAGACCAAAACGGCACCAAATATTATAAGGTGAAGAACTCATGGGGAGATACAGAGCCTTACAATGGATATTGGTATTGCTCCGAGTCTTTTGTCCGCCTTCACACCATCTTCTTTACCCTAAACAAAGACGCACTTCCTAAAGCCATGCGCCAAGATTTGGGAATTTGACATTTAAATATTCATATCTTTGTCCCAAAATATCAAACCATATTTTTTGAACACAAAATTAGTTAAAATGAAATTCAAGCAATTGTTTACCATTGCCGCAATGACACTCAGTGTCAGTGTTATGGCACAACCCCAAACGCAGAAGTCCGAAGAAAAAAACGAAGGAAGCGAAGGCTTCAGGTTCACCACGGTGAAAGAACTCCCCATCACCTCTGTCAAAGACCAAAACCAAGCCGGCACTTGTTGGTGCTACAGCTCGCTGGCATTCTTTGAGGCAGAACTGCTCCGTATGGGCAAACCCGAGTATGATTTCTCGGAAATGTTCATCGTGTACAAAACCTATCTCGACCGTGCCGAGACCGCTGTCCGTACGCATGGAGACGTTTCTTTCTCGCAAGGCGGCTCCTTCGGCGACGTGCTCTATGCCATCAAGCATTACGGCCTCGTCCCAGACGAACTGATGCCTGCAGGTGCCATGCACGGTGACTCGCTCTCCAACTTCACCGAGCTCTCCGCGGTCACGGAACCATACGTGGACGGTGTCATCAAGAGCAGGAAGATACAAATGGACAAGGACGGCAATCCACTTTGGAAGAAAGGTCTCGCCGGCATTTATGACGCCTATCTCGGTGTGCCTCCGACTGAATTCACCTATAACGGCAAGAAGTACACACCTATGAGCTTCGCCGAATCCATCGGCCTCAATATGGACGACTACGTCAACCTGACCTCTTTCACCCACCATCCTTTCTACGAACAGTTTGTCATCGAAGTGCAGGACAACTGGCGCTGGGGTCGTGCATGGAACCTCCCCATCGACGAGCTGATGCAGGTGATGGACAACGCTATTGAAAACGGCTATCCGATTGCCTGGGGTACTGATGTCAGCGAATCCGGCTGGCTACGGGGCGATATGGCAGGCGTGGCCGTGTTGCCCGATATTGACGCCAAGGCCAAAGACCTGCAAGGAAGTGACATGGCAAGATGGTTAGGCATGAGCGCAGCTGACCGCAAAAAGGAAGCCAACTATAGTCCCACTCCGCAAAAATGGGTCACCCAGAAGGAACGACAAATCGCCTATGACAACTACGAAACCGGCGACGACCACGGAATGCTCATCTACGGCACCGCCAAAGACCAAATCGGCAATGAGTATTTCATCGTGAAGAACAGTTGGGGCGATGCCGGCAGCTACAAAGGCATCTGGTATGTCTCCAAGGCTTTCGTCCGCTACAAGACCATGAACATCGTAGTCCATAAGGACGCCCTGCCGAAAGACATTGCCAAGAAGCTTGGTGTCAAATAATCAAACCCGATGAAACAAATGCAATTAAGGGAAAGTCAAGACTTTCCCTTAATTGTTTCTACAAAACAAAATAACATGACGAAAAAGAACATATTGCTTATGGTGCTGATGTGTGGCCTCGTGTCCTGCATTGCACAAAACCCTAAGGAAATGAAAGAAGAACACTTGACTTACTTTAGTTACGACCACCACAATACGATGGTATGGCATTCCGGAGAGAAATACAATGTCAGTACCGAGAAAAACGGCAGGATACACATCGTCATCGACGAAGGTTACCCGGAGGAGAAGGATTTCTATATCGACGACATCTCCATTTTCGACGAATTGGATTCCATCATCAAGGCGTTCAAGATGCACAAATGGCATGAAAAATACCATACTAAAACGGAAATCTTCGATGGTGACAGTTGGTCGCTCTATTTCAAATACGCTTCAGGCAAAAGCAGGGGCTCGGGCGGTTACATGGCCTGGCCCGACAACTACCACGAGGCTCGTAATGCCATCTCAACGTATTTCCAGAAATGGAGAGACTACCCCATCCAAGCCAAGGAGATCAACCTCTTCCAGTACACCTGCACAAACAAACAAGGACGAGACATTGTGTATCGCCTCGAACACGGCGAGCAAGAAGCCAAGCTTTTCATCCGCAATGCCGAATACGACACGAACAAGGAAATGGCTGTCAGCAATGACTATTTATCGGAGCTACAAGAGTTGGTCAACATATATCGCCTAAAAGACGAGTACAATCGCACTACCGACGACGACAGTGCTTCGGTGTACCGTTTCTTCATTTGCTACAACACAGGCGACACAATCGACTTCACAAACTACTACACAACATTCGTGAGTGGGCAAACGGCACCTTTTTTGAGCTTTTTCGACCATTGGCTACCCGTTCGCGGTGACCTTGTCGGGTTTGAGTATAAATTTAGAGTCACGGACTTCCGTGAAATAATATATTACGTCACCAAGGAGGATGAAGGTTTCTCTCTCAGCTTTTATGATGAGAGAGGACAGCATCGTGAAGGCAAGATGGACAAGGAAGACGTGTCGAAATTACAGAAGTTGTTTGAATCTTTCGGCCTCGACAAAGCCAAGGACGAGTTCAAGGGCAACTCTACATGGCTTCTCTTCACTGATTACGACTCAAAAGACATAGCTCGTTTAGGCGGTCGGGGCGATGACGAAGCCTCGGCAGAGAAAGCGCAACACATTTTTGACGCCCTTACGGCGTTCTTTGCGCCTTATCTCCAGTAATCTCAGTGTTTGATTTGTTCAAACCCTTTGCCGTAGGCGCCCATCACGGTGTTCATCGTCATGAAGGCCTTGGGGTCTTCATCTTTCACTATGCGCAGAATCTGCTGCGACTCGCGCTTGTGGGCCACCACCATCAGGATGGGGCCTTCGTGCTTGGTGTACCAGCCCGTACCGTTGATGAAGGTAACCCCTCGATGCATTTCCTGTTTTCCGCAGATTTTTTTCTGCAAAAATTTATCTACCTATAAATTAGATGGTTGCCATTTTTCAAAGTGGCATTTTGGGTCACCTCGCTCCGTCGCAGAAGCTGATTTTGATGGGGCGATCCACCAAATAGTTCCA
>JBGYWU010000033.1:0-3387 GCA_041842265.1 Candidatus Limimorpha sp.
AAGATGGGCGAAGTAATGATGAGATTGTCAGCTGCGGCAATGGCATGAAGGTTTTGATTGGACACTGCCGTCCATTTTGCAATCCGATATGAGGCCTCAGGCTTGAACATCACAAAGCGCTTCTCTGTTCTTTCGTTGGTAGCGAAGACCAAGTTGCCACCACTCAATACACCATCCTGAGCAACGGGCATCAAGGGCAAAGTAACATCCCAAAGCTGATGTTCGGCACTGGAGTTTTGAATCCAAACTGCACTCTTATCCGAGCCAAACTGGCTCGACATCAGACGGAAGAGAAAATTGTCGTTCGTCCGCTTCAAATGACGCCAAGCATAAATCTCAACATAATCAAGATACAACGATCCAGCGGGATTGGGGACAAAACTCAATTCGAAATTGGCCGTGTCAGTATCAAGCATAAATTTCTTGTTTATGGACGACAACCTGCCATAGAAATTGCTGGATTCATACTGGATGGAAACATTGTCAGCCAGGTGGTTGTTGTTGACCCATGCGTTGTATTGCAAATAGTTAGGCTTACCGATTCGGCCCAATACAAGCGAGCGTATGGTCAAAGCCTTTGTTTTCACCAAATTGGGAAAGACAAACGAAAGGGCAAGAGACGGATTTTCAGAAGAAATCCGCTCACCGAACCAGTTTTGTCCAACGGAATAGGGAGAAAACAGTTCCTCTTCGTGCCAAACAAAATCGGGGAACTCAGAAATGACCGTTGTTACATTCTCTATGGGTAGGGTCGGCTTCTCTCCTACCCTCAAGCCCTCAATACCGCTGTCAACACACAAATAATAATAGGTGGTGTCGGAATAATAGTTGCGATCGCGCTGATAAGTCCCATGGTTTGAATCAACCATTACCCAGCGAGTGGCCTCCTGGCCATAGAACAGCACCATGTCACCCTCGTCGAAACTGCCGTCCTCAGCACCTGTAACATAGACAGCCATCTCGGTCAGGTCGTCTGGTCGGCTGTCAGAATTCTTTTCTGGCAAAGCGCCTGAAGGATTCCCGAACAAACGTATATGGCTTGGATTCAGGCGGTTCAAATCGACACCCATATCCCGAAACAAGTCATAATCCAATTGGTGGACACCCTCCTGCGTAACCGAAAGCCGATACCAAGTGTGCTCGCTCAGCACAGAATTGTAGGTGTTGTTCTGCGCCTGACCCATTAATATGCCAAATAGCAGCACGATGGTCGCAAAAACAATAATATTTCTGGATTTCATACTCACTTTCATTTATTTGCCTAAAACTAATTTCGAGACCAGGGTAGCCGTCTCGCCTTTGTCGTTGGTGGCCACAATACGATAGACATAAACCCCGTTGCGCAAGTAAGCACCTCCTGCTCCACGACCATTCCAACGGATGGGTGCGATACGTGTCGAAGTGCCGGATACCGTTTCGGAAAGCGTGTTTACCCAGCGACCCATGATGTCGTAGATGTATATGTCAACCTTCACATTATTGCCCACTTGGTTGTGGTCGAACACGAAATGTGTCTCGTCCGTCACCGGATTGGGCGCATTGAAAGCATTCTCAATAACCATGCCACCATTGTTCACCACGGTAAATTCTATTGTGCCTGTGCCGGAGTTGTTGTAAATATCCCACACCTTGAGCGTGAGGGTGTAATCGCCGTCGGCAAGGTCTTGCATTTTATAGGTAATGCTTCCCTTGCCAGGCTGGTCAAGTTCAGCAACGAAATAATCGTTGAGGCAATAGGCGCGCCTTGAGGGGCCTGTCAGCGTAGCCATGATGTCGTGGCCGATGCCTGCACCCGTGGTGTTGATGCCACTCTCATCCTCAATGAAGGCCAAAAGCACCGGGTTTTGTCCCGTAAGGCCTCCGTTCACAAAGAGCGTGTCGTCAATAAAGAGTTTCATCGCAGGCCCTTCATTATCCTCGGTGGCGTCGTCATAGAACCCGCCAATGATGAAACTGTCGCAACTGCCGTTGGCTTCATTTTCATAATCGGTTGCATAATAGTTAATCAAACCTTGGCCGAAACGATAGGAAATGTCACGAGGCACAATGAAATTGATTTTGAACCTTCCGTTGACAGCCTCAGTCTTGCCGTTGAAAATCATACTATTGCGCAACTTATAATTAATATTGTTGGCAGAAAGCTCCGTTTCTTTGTCATACACGATGACATTCACAATGCCATTAAACCCTGAGGCCACATTGTCATCCAAGTCCTTCACAACACCAACAATCTCAACAGGCTGCAACGCCCCTATGGTATCATGATAAATGGGATAGGTCATCCAATTGGTGTCGTTGACGGGCATGGAATCTAATTCGAAGCCCGGATATTGTCCGTTGATACTCAATGTCTCTACCTTCCATTTCGGATAGGCCAAACGCAAGGCGGGGTCACCAAAAAACACATAGCGTTTCTCTGCATTGCTTCCACTGGTTTTGGCCATGCGATAGACATCGCCAAGGCGGTAATGTTCGCCTCCGTTAATGCGGAACAGGTTGTTATATATACCCTCAGCAAAATCCTGATTGTCATCTCCATAAGTCACTCTTGACGTGGTAAACATGGCAATCATGCCACCATATTGGTTGAGGAAAGCATACTCTCCTAAAGAGGTGCGGACATGGTCATCATAGCGGCTAAATTCGCAAGTTCCTGTAATCATCAGCGGATACATTGGGGCATTGCGCCATGAGTCAACATCTTTCCTTTGCAGTATCTTCTCATCTGAGAGTTGCACCTCACCTCCATGTCCAATATAGTGAAGCACCAGCGTGCCTTTTTCCATGCGGCTGTTGATGGCGGCATTCATTTCCGGAGCGATCTCACCGCCCGGAGCGCTGATTTGGGGGTATGAATCGAGATAGATTTTGTCGACTACAATGCCGTTCCCGCCAACGTTCTTCAACATACCCGACAAAGTCTCCGCATTTGACACGAAATTCCCTTGGTCGTCCGTAAAAAATGTAACCGTATTGCGCCAGGACCGCATCGTGGTGGCGTCTTTCTCGACATAACGCTCCATCTTGTCGATCATTTGCGAGGCCTGTTCCGAAGTCTGCACAGGGAAACGGCCTATGCCTATGTCGGCCAAGGAACTGGCAAGGCTTCCCTCCGCCTCGTCCATGAAGCCAAAATAGTCGTCGGAGACAAAGGTCGTTGTCATCTTTAACGAGGCCACCGACTCGTACGAAGGCACGAAATCAACAATGCCATTTCGGTTCTTATAGTCGTAAGAGCAATCGCCCAGCAACAGCAGATACTTGACCTTGCGGCCGGGGCTGCTCTCCAAATAGAGCATACGGCAAAAGTCGCGGATGGCGGTAATGTCTTTGGCTCCGCATGAGAACTCGTTGTATATCAGTTCGGGCGTGGTGATATATATGTTC
>JBGYWU010000034.1:0-3444 GCA_041842265.1 Candidatus Limimorpha sp.
CCTTACGAACCCGAAAAGGCCGACAACACCTATATCCTCTCACGCACCGAGGTACTGCAACGCGTTTCCTCATCGGAGCGCAAAACATTGATTGTCAGTTATCCAGAGGCTCTAAGTGAGAAAGTCTTCACACGCAAACTATTAGCAAAAAACACTTATAAAATCAAGGTCGGCGAAAAGGTAAACCTTGATTTTCTCACAGATTTGCTCTACGACTATGAGTTCGAAAATGTTGATTTCGTGGTGGAGCCTGGGCAGTTTGCCATCCGTGGCGGTTTGGTTGACGTGTTCTCCTTCGCCAACGACTACCCCTACCGCATCGAGTTCTTCGGTAACGAGGTCGACAGCATACGCAGTTTCAACATCGCCGACCAGCTCTCCATCGAGAAGCTGAAACAAGTCGTGCTGCTGCCCAACATGCAGGAACGCGCCTTCAACGAGGAGCGAGAAGCCTTTTTGCAATACCTCCCCGAAACCACCACCGTATGGCTCACCGACATGACCTTTTTCGCCTCCCAAGTCGACAAAGAATATGACCGCGCCGTGGAGGCCTTTGAGAAGATGCAAGAGCAGGACGAGGAGGTGAAAGCCTTGAAACCTGGCCTTTTGTTCAGCAAGTCCGACGAACTGTTGGATTGTTTGAAGAAACGTAAGACCGTCGAGTTCGGCAAGAACAGTCTATTAGAAGCCAAGGAAGCGGTTGAGTTTCACACCAAGCCGCAACCTGTCTTCAGCAAAAACTTCAACCTGCTCATCGACGACCTCGCAGAACGCAAAGCCGAGGGTTACAGCGTCATCGTCTTCTCCGAAAGCAGCAAGCAACTATCCCGCATTCAAGCCATTCTGAACGACATCAACCACAACGATGAGTGTCACCGTGACTTCGAGACGGAGACCATTGCCATCCACGGAGGTTTTATCGATAGCGACCTGAAGATTTGCTGCTACACCGACCACCAGATTTTCGAGCGGCACCACCGCTTCCATCTGCGCGACAACTTCTCGACCAAGCAAGCCATCACACTGAAAGACCTTTACGAGCTAAAGCCCGGTGACTACGTCACCCATATCGACCATGGCATCGGTCGTTTCGACGGCCTTGAGACCATCGAGAACAACGGCAAGCCGCAAGAGGCCATTCGCCTGATTTACAACAACGGCGACCTGCTCTACGTGAGCATCCACTCACTGCACCGCATCGCGAAATACAGCAGCAAAGACGGCAGCGAGCCCCATCTCAGCACCCTCGGCAGCAGTGCTTGGAACCGCCTGAAAGCCAAGACCAAGAGCAAAGTAAAAGACATTGCCCGCGAACTCATTAAACTCTACGCAGAGCGCAAACGCACCAAGGGTTTTCAGTATGCACCCGACAACTACCTGCAAAACGAGATCGAAGCCTCCTTCATCTATGAGGACACCCCCGACCAGATTAAAGCCACCAACGACGTGAAACGTGACATGGAAAGCGAGAACCCCATGGACCGCCTTGTGTGCGGCGATGTGGGCTTCGGCAAGACCGAAGTGGCCATGCGTGCCGCCTTCAAGGCCTGCTGCGACTCCAAACAGGTGGCCGTGCTCGTCCCAACAACGGTGCTGGCCTTGCAGCACTACCGTACATTCACCGAACGCTTCGACGGCTTCCCCGTCACCATAGAATACCTTAACCGATTCAAGACTACAAAGCAACAGAACGAAATCCTGAAACGACTCGAAAAAGGCGAAATCGACATTATCATCGGGACACACCGCCTCACGGGAAAAGATGTAAAGTTCAATGATTTAGGCTTACTTATTATCGACGAGGAACAAAAATTCGGCGTGGCCGTGAAAGAGAAACTGAAAGCAATGAAAGCCAACGTAGACACACTGACTTTGACTGCCACGCCTATCCCCAGAACGCTACAGTTCTCCATGATGGGTGCCCGCGACCTAAGTGTCATCACCACGCCTCCACCCAACCGCTATCCCGTACAGACCGAGTTGCGCGGCTTCGACGGTGAATTGATTCGCGATGCAATCCAGTTCGAGATGGCTCGAAACGGGCAAGTCTTCTTCATACACAACCGCATCCAGAACATCCTGGACGTGCATGATTTCATCATGAAATACATGCCCGGTGTGCGCATCGCCGTCGCCCACGGCCAGATGGAAGGCAGCAAGTTGGAAAAAACCATGCTCGACTTCATCAACGGCGACTACGACGTGCTGCTCTGCACCACCATCGTAGAGTCGGGACTCGACATCCCCAACGCCAACACCATTATCGTCAACGATGCACACCGTTATGGCCTCAGCGACCTGCACCAGCTGCGCGGACGCGTGGGCCGTTCCAACAAGAAAGCCTTCTGCTACCTGTTGACTCCGCCCTTAAACACTCTCACCCATGACGCCCAAAAACGTCTCCGTGCATTGGAAGAGTTCTCCGACCTCGGCGAAGGCCTCAACATTGCCATGCGCGACTTGGACATCCGTGGCGCGGGCAACATCCTCGGCGCTGAACAGAGCGGCTTCATCAACGACATCGGCTTCGAGACCTACCATAAGATTCTTGACGAGGCCATCCTCGAACTGAAAGAGAATGAGTTTCAGGAACTTTTTGAAAAGGAAGAAGAGAAATCATACGTCGCCGACTGCTCCATCGAGACCGACATGGAGGTGCGTTTCCCGTCGGACTATATCAACTCTGCGCAGGAACGTGTCAGCCTCTACAGCGAACTCGACCACACCAAGACCGAGGAGAACCTGATGAAGTTTACGGAACATCTCATCGACCGATTCGGGCCTATCCCAAAACAGGTCAACGACTTGCTGGACACCGTCCGACTTCGTTGGATAGCCAAGGACTTGGGCTTCGAGAAAATCCTGCTACGCCACCACAACATGACAGCCTATTTCGTCAGCAACCCGGCCTCGAAATACTACGAAAGCAGCACATACATGCAAATTATGCAGTATATCATAAGCCACCCGAAACGCACTGCGCTTAAGGAGATTAACGACAAACTACAATTGACCGTCAAAGAGGTGGAGACCGTCACGCAAGCGTTGGAATTGTTGAAAGAAATGGGCTGTCGAGACGTTTCCTGAAAACGTCTCGACGAAGAAACAACCTTTATTTTCCCCAGAAATCCGCGCCGTGGGCACCAATTTCATCGGAATCGAATTGGGGCACCTTGCCCTCTTTTTCTGCCTTTCGTATGACCGCAAGGCCTTGAATGCCTTAGGCGAAAGCAACAAGATGGCGATAATATTCACCCATGCCATGGCACCCACACCGATGTCGCCAAGGTCCCACATCGTCCTGGCCTCATAAAGCGATCCGACAAAGACCATCACCACCACGCCACAAGACCAATGAGCAAGGCAACAACAGCACCCACGAAAGCCAGACTCTGACATTGAAAGTGTTGGCGAACGAGATGGATATGCTGTTGGACTGCACCG
>JBGYWU010000035.1:0-3439 GCA_041842265.1 Candidatus Limimorpha sp.
ATTGAAGACAATACGGAAGTGGTGATAAAGAGTCCTGACGTGAAATCGACCAGAACTACCATACCTTTTGTGAAGAGCCACAACCTCAACTATGCCGACCTGTTCAAATGGGCGGGCCCGAAATGGATGTACAACTTGGCATGGGTCTTTCTCGTGCTGCTTACGGTGTTCATCGTGGCTGCCGTCAGCAACGGATCCAACCTCAACGACGGTATGGACGGCATGACCTCGGGCAATTCTGCCATCATCGGCTTGACCTTGCTGTTGCTGGCCTATATTTCCAGTAACGCAGTTTTGGCGAGTCATCTCAATGTGATGTATATACCTGGGAGCGAGGAGCTTGTAGTGTTTATGGCTGCTTTTGTGGGCGCCTTGGTCGGTTTCTTGTGGTTCAACTCCTACCCTGCACAAATCTTCATGGGCGACACGGGAAGCTTGACCATAGGCGGCATTATTGCGGTTTCGGCCATCATCATGCACAAGGAGCTGTTGTTGCCTTTGCTCTGTGGCGTGTTTTTGTTTGAGATACTCTCCGACTTGGATGTGAAGCGCTTCGTCAAGACGGGCAAGAAGCACCGCATTTGGAAGAAAGCTCCCTTGCACGACCACTTCCGCACCAGTTATAGCGATTTCAAGAAGACCTGGCCCAATTCCAGCGTTACTTTCAAGGGACGTGGCGAGGGCTTCAATACCGTCCATCACGAAGTGAAAATTACCATTCGATTCTGGATTGTCACGATATTGTTGGCCGCGTTTACGCTGATAACGTTTAAAATCAGATGAAGATACGGATGAAATACTCTGAACCAATGAAAAACGGAAAACTATGATTTACATTGAAGGATTGACCAACACTAACCCCAAGCAGCCTTCCTCGATGGTGGCAGGCATATCCTCCAAGGTTTTGCAGATTAGAAAGGAGAATATCAAATTGATTCTCAGTGACCTGAATACTGTTGACCATCGTCAGGAGTATCTCGCCACTATTGACGGAGTGATGTACTATGACGACTCGCGTGCCGAAAACCCAAATGCCACTTGGTTCACTTTCCAGAATATTGTCAAACCCGTTGTTTGGATTGTGGGTGGCGATGACAGCACGGCCGAATTCAAGGATTTGAAGAAGGTGGTGAAGCAGAAGGTAAGGGCTATGGTTTGCGTTGGTAAAGGCAACGACAGGTTGAAGAAAGCATTTCAAAAGGATATTACGGAAATGTATGAGGCTGAGAGTATTGGCGAGGCGGTCAACCTGGCCTCTTTCCTGGCACAGGTCAACGACATTGTACTGTTTTCGCCCGCTTGCAAGTCGGCAACAGGGGAGACCTACGTAGAGCGGGGCTCCCTGTTCATCAATACAGTGAGGAGAATGGAACATGAACGTCTTCAATAAAATACAGAAAGGAGATAGGGTAATCTGGATTGTGGCTTTGATTTTGGGAGTCATCTCATTGATTGTTGTGTATAGTGCCACCAGCGCCTTGGCGGTCGCAAAATACGATGGCAATACGGGGAAAGTGGTGATGAAACATCTGGGAATGCTGCTTTTCAGTTTCCTGATGATGATTGGTGCTTCGCGTGTCAACTATAAGCGCTATGCGAAGATTGCTCTGCTGCTGCTGATCCCTTGCATGGCTTTGTTGCTTTACACCTTGGTGTTTGGCCGCAACATCAACGATGCCAGCCGTTCCATCAACCTTGGCGGCTTTTCATTTCAGCCCAGCGAGATGGCCAAGATCATCCTTATCACCTATCTGGCCCGTCAGATCATTATGATGGAGGGTTCGGTCTATAAATTTAAAGACTTCCTCGTCAAACTGGCCGCGCCTATCCTGTTGACCGTCGCCCTGATTTTCTCCGAGAACCTCTCAACCGCCGTCATCCTGATTGCCGTGTGCATGGTGTTGCTCTTCATTGGAAGGGTGAGGCTCCTGCACATCCTGGCCTTGGTTGGTTTTTGTGTCATTGGTATGGGAGCCTATCTAGGTATTGATGCGGCCAAGACCGGCATACAGAACAGGAGAGAGATGAGAGACCAACAGGAAGCTGTGGTTAGAGGAGAACCGGTCCACATGTATAAGGAAAAACAAAACCGTATCCAGACGTGGACCAATCGCTTGAAAACGATGGGGGAGGACAAGGAAAAAGTGGATCCCTTTGACGACCAGCACATGCAGCGTACTTACGCCGACATTGCCGTTGCATCAAGCTCTGTCTTTGGCAAAGGCCCGGGCAAGAGTGCGCAACGCAACTTTTTGCCGCACCCTTATTCCGACTTTATCTATGCCATCATCGTTGAGGAATATGGGCTTATTGGCGGCATTGTCGTGTTACTGCTCTACGTGATCCTTTTCACAAGGGTGTTGCGTATCGTCATCAAACGTCCGCTTACCTTCGGTGCCCTGATGGCTTTCGGATTGGGCTTTTTGGTCAACATACAGGCGATGATCAACATGGGCGTGTCCATAGGCCTATTGCCGGTTACCGGACAGCCTTTGCCTTTGGTGAGCATGGGCGGTACCTCTTTGATGGCAACCGGGATTATCCTTGGCATGATTTTGAGTGTTACGCGAAGCATGGAAGACGAAGAGATGAATAAAGAAAAAGAAATACAAGCTATTACGGAAACTGCTGAAGATGAAAGAGAACCTGAAAGTTGTGGTTAGTGGCGGTGGTACAGGCGGCCATATTTTCCCCGCCATCGCCATCGCGGATGCCTTCAGGCGGAGATTCCCGGAGGCGGACATCCTTTTTATTGGTGCCCAAGGCCGCATGGAGATGGAAAGGGTGCCCAAGGCCGGCTATCCTATTGAGGGGCTGTGGATCAGTGGCATGACCAAAGACCTGCGCTTGCTCACCCTGCCTCTGAAACTCATCAGCAGCCTCGCCAAGGCGCGTCGCATCCTGAAGCGATTCAATCCTGATGTGGTTATCGGCGTGGGTGGTTTCGCCAGCGGCCCCACACTGAAGGCCGCCAATTGGCTCGGCATTCCCACCGTCATTCAGGAGCAGAACTCTTATCCGGGCAAGACCAACCGCAATGTGGGCAAGAAAGCCAAGGCCATCTGCGTGGCTTACGAACGCTTAGACCAATGGTTTCCTGCCGAGAAGATACACTTCACAGGCAACCCCTTGAGGGCTGGCATCACTCTCAACTCCACGCGTGAAGAAGCTTCCGGATTTTTCAGCCTCGACCCATCGAAACCGGTGGCCCTGCTTGTGGGAGGCAGCCAAGGAGCCTTGGGCATCAACAAAGGCATCAGCGCACAACTCGCAGCCTTCAAGGGCAGCGACCTACAGCTCATCTGGCAAACGGGCAAGACTTACATCAGCCAAGCCCAGGCCGAGGTGAGGGCTTTGGACTTGGAACAGTCGGTAAAGCCCACCGTCTTCATCGACCGTATGGACTTGGCCTATGGCTTGGCCGATGTGGTCATTTCGC
>JBGYWU010000036.1:0-5325 GCA_041842265.1 Candidatus Limimorpha sp.
ACCAATGGGGTTGAAGTAGCGCAGCAGCACCACGTTCCATTCCCTGTCGGCTTTCTGCATGTCCATCATGATCTCTTCCAACATGCTCTTGGTCTGTCCGTATGGATTGGTACAATGTCCCTTGGGGCTTTCCTCCGTGATGGGAATGACGGATTGCTCGCCATAGACGGTGGCCGATGACGAGAAAATGATGTTTTTGCAGCTGTGACGGCGCATCACATCAAGGAGTACCAAAGTGCCTCCGATGTTGTTTTCATAGTATTCCCAGGGCTTCTCCACGCTCTCGCCTACAGATTTCAGTCCGGCGAAATGGATGCAAACGTCAAAGTGGTGTGAACGCATCACTCGATTGAGACCTTCGCGGTCGCGGATGTCGATTTCGTAGAAAGGTATTTCCTTGCCCGTAAGCTCGGCAACCCGTTCCAGCGACTTGCGGTTGGAGTTGCTGAGGTTATCGACCACCACCACCTCATGTCCCGCCGCGTCAAGTTCAACTAACGAATGTGTACCTATGAAACCGGCACCGCCTGTAATTAATAATTTCATTGTTGTTTACTTCCCTGAGCTACCTGTTTCAGATAGCATATTGTATCAGAATCTGGTAATTAGTTCAATATCTTCCGAATCGTACTGATAAAGAGCAAAAACATAGCGGTCGATTTCGGCTTGCGCCTCCATGTCGCCCCGTAATGAACGCTCCACCAAGGCTGTGAGTACCGCATCATCCTCTGAAGCTATCTTAGGGAATGGCAAAGCCATGAGGTTGCCTTTTAATATCTTCAAATCGTCAAAACGTTTGAAATAGATAAAGTTGAAAAGCGATGAATTGAGAAAGGCCAGCACTGTCTTGGTGCCCATGCCGTCCACTTCCGGTATGAGAATATTCGCGCTGTTGAGAAAGAGCCGCTGCTGGTCATCGTAAGTGAAACAAAGCCGGTTTGAGATGAACTTATAGACCAGTTTTTCTTTTGCACGATAGAGTTCATCTTTCGCGCACTGTTGGAATCTGGCGCGGTCGTACTTAAGGTAACGACTTGCCATATTAAGGCCATATTTGCTGATGTCCTTGCCTGTAAAGATAGGTTCCATGCCTTTTGAAGGCTTGTCTTTCAGTATTTTTGCATTGTTTCCTGTGATGATGCCCAGTGCCCATTGGCTGTGCGCCAAGTCGTCGTTGCGCAGGCGTTCTGCCTTGGCAAGAATGGCCTCTTCGCGGTCGCTGCACGTGGAGATGGCACAAAGGGCATCATCCGATGGGATAAGTTCCCTACGCGTAATCTCGTTTCTTGCAGTGCAGAAAGTGTAATTTTGTTTTTCAAACACCGGTTTCTTGCTGACCTGAAGGCTGAAGAAGTCGGTGAAGACCCCCTTAAACCGCACATGGTAGCAACGAATGCTTTCCATGCGGGTCTCATGGGTGACAAAACGGCGGAAGTCGGAATGGATCCTGATCTTCAACATTGACGAAGGCAGCAAAAAATGCTGTTTCCCATTCTTGTTGAGGTATTTGAACGCCTCGGTGAAGAACAACGAAGCCTTCTCGTGGGTGCTGATGACATCCGACACATGACGTTGGCCTTTCTCTGTACCCCAAGGCGGGTTGGTAACGATGTAGTTGAATTTCATATCGCCTAAGGCAGAGGCTGCATGAGTCAGAAAATCAAACTGAAATATCTGCGGATAGACCGTGGAATCGTGATATTTTACCATCAGGTTCGCTTTGGCAATCATGACGGCCAACGGGTCATTGTCGATACCATACAGTTGTTCCATCCGTGCAGGATTGACCTTGAGGAGAAAAATGCCACTCCCGCAACAGGGGTCGAGAAACCGTTCATCATTGAGCAGGTTGATGCCAAACAACATCTCGTTGACAATTAAAGGGCTAGTATAATACAATCCCGTAGTGATGCGGTGTCCTTCGGCGGTCAATGCCTGATAGACAAAACCGATCCAATCGTCCTGTCGGTTTTTCAGGATCTGACGTGGCACAGTGAGGTCAAGGCGATGAAACGAAGCATATTCCTCGAAGAAACGGGTGCGGTTGGCATCACTCACCCTATTGGTCTCCACAAAAAAGGCACAAAGCGTGAAAATCAAGTCGTTGATAGGAACCCGAGCCTCTTTCATTTCCTCCACAAAACGGGAAAGACTGCCAGCCGAAACGTAACCCTCTGGAGTAATGACTTTCTGCGACCGGCTCTTGTTGGCCCGATGTGTCAACCGATTGGCACTCTTGTTATTCAGTTTTTCCCAGTTGCGTCGTGTGGCTTTTGAGATAATATCATCTTGTTGGGTCATCATACAATACAGCTTCGCCTTCTAAGTCCCATTAATACTTTTAAGGAACTAAAATTCAGTGCATTATAATTTTTGCCAAAATTGGCAATTTTATTTTCGGCAAAAATAAGGATTTTTTCTTTACTATTAATAATTTAAGAAAAACTATAGCTCAAAACCATTTTTTCATACTTTTGCAACCATAAATATTGACAACCATGATTTTATGTTTGGAAACTTCAACCCCGGTCTGTTCCGTTGCCCTCAACGAGAGTTGCTGCACGCTTGCATTGCGAGAGAATGAGAAGCAAAACGCCCATTCAGAAATGATTACGACTTTCATAAAAGAAGTTATGGACATTGCGGGCATCAATTATTCCCAACTTGACGCGGTGGCGGTAAGTCAAGGTCCGGGCTCCTATACGGGTTTGCGCATCGGTGTGAGCACAGCCAAAGGAATTTGTTATGCAGCAGACCTCCCCTTGATGGCCATCGATACGCTAGAGGCCATGGCCCACGGCATGAAAGCCAGGCTATACGGCCAAATTGCGCCCGGCGACCTTCTTGTTCCCATGATCGATGCCCGGCGCATGGAGGTTTATACCTCCGTCTTCGACAACAACTTGCTGCGTGTCACCGACACTGAAGCTATGGTTATTGATGAAAACAGTTTCTCTGACTTGAGTCGTGAGCATCGTCTCTGGCTCTTTGGCGACGGAGCGCCCAAGCTGAAACAAACTTTAGAAAACCGCCCCAACATCTTTATCGTAGAAGGCTTTAAACCATCAGCGGCCTTCATGCTTCCTTTAGCCGACAAGGCACTGCACGAGCAGCGTTTCGTCGATGTGGCCTACTTTGAGCCTTTCTATTTAAAAGATTTTATCGCTGGAAAACCTCATGTGAAAGGATTATAGCCTATGGATTGGCCCCTTCGACAAGCCTAAGTGCCCTAATCATGACAGACAACCAAGGTCGCAGGGCGGCGAAAAGCTGACACAAAAGAAAACACTATGATAAAAGCAACCCTTCTTGGACTGACTTTGCTGTTCAGCCTCGCCTTCTTCGCGCAAACACCACATCTCTTTGAACACACCTATCCCGTGATTGAGACTGAAAACCCTATTACCAGGTCCATAATGGACTCCGTCAGCATCGACAGCCTCATCACCACTATTGAACACCTTAGCCATTACAAAACACGTCGTTATGACAGCCGCTATATTTGGGAGGTACAAGACTGGCTCATAAGCCGTTACCAAGGCTTCGGTGTCGACACTGTGATGTTGCATGATTTTCCTGTTCCCAACTCCGACATCGAAACCGCCGACAACGTCCTCGCCGTGCAATGGGGAACCAAGACCCCCAATGAATTTGTCATCTGTGGAGCCCACTATGATTCTTGGAGTTCCGACGGTACGGACCCCGACACCATACGCTCACCAGGTGCCGACGACAACGCCTCCGGTGTGGCCGGCATCCTTGAAACAGCCAGATTATTAAGCCGTTATACCTTCGACCGCACCATCATCTACGCCAATTGGTGCGCCGAAGAAATCGGCCTTGTGGGTAGCGCTGCCTATGCGTCCGACTGTTCCGCACAAGGCATGGATATCGTCGGCTACTTCAACCTCGACATGATTGGCTATCTCGAAGACAACTCCGACATCCACGTCCATCTAATGTACGCAACACAGGATTCGCTCATTGCCGACTACGTAGTCAACTTCAGCCACATTTACTTCCCTGGCATGCCCATACGGCAGGCGTGGCTGCAATGGGGCGACAGCGACTATTCTTCTTTCAACCGCAACGGATATGCTGCCGTGCATCCTTTTGAGGATGTTAATGCCAGTTCGCCTTTCATCCACACCCGACAAGACGTTTTAGGGCTGAGTGTCAATAATTTGGAACAGTCAAAACGCTTTACTGAACTCAATTTGGGGCTGGTCGCCACCCTAGCCGGCCTCAACAATATCGGCATCGAAGAAACCGAAATGGGAATAATGGCAGTATATCCCAACCCGCCTCAAGAAACAGTCAACATATTCGCAGAAGACGGCTTGTGGCATATCAGGGTCTGCAACCTTATTGGACAGCAAATCGAGACTCTTGAATTGTACGGTGAAAACAGCTATGTTATCAATACAAATTCCTATGATTCAGGAATTTATATAATAAGTATCGTAACAAAGAAAGGCGTTGCCACCCGTCAATTAATGATACGATAAGAACCATTCATTCACTAACTTCCTCGTGTACCATCACATGCAACGCAAATCGTGACGCTCCTTGAAAAGTCCGAAGCTGCCCTTCTTCAACATTCGTAACGGTAACCTGCTCCGCAGACAAGCCCTTGGCTTTCTGCAAGTAGTTCGACAATATTTCGTTGCGTTTATCAATCAATTGATTCACAATGGCCTCAGACTTTTCATGATAGACCGCATGAGCGACTAAAGACACCTCTTTTTCTGAATGGACGTCTTCCTTCTCGGAAAGCTGTTTGACAAATTGGCATAGATTCTTGTCGTTCAGTTTGATGGAACGTATTGCCTCATTGGTGAGAAAATCGATGCTCGTGGAGTCGGTATCAGGATGTTGGAAGAGATAGTAATCACGCTGTAACTGCAAGTTACACAATCGTTTGACTGTTTCTTCGTAATTCACCTGGGCCTCAAGTACGATGCTCAGATTGGGTTGTGCATACAAAGTGGACGCCACATTGTCAATCATTGTGTATTCCTCCGCCGAGAAATCGGATTGAAGGACATCGAATGGAATATACTGCATATTGTTATCGTCAGAAAACAAACGGAACGGTGCCGACACCACTTTGACCAGCAGGTTGCCAAAAACCTTCAGCAAGGCTTTGCGATAGGAAAAGTGCGGGTCGTTTAGGTTGCCCGAAACAGGCAAGTCAATACTGACATTGTCGCGTTTGTCGGTGAGCAGATAAAAGCCAAGTTTCAACGGGATTTTCTGATACAGTGGAACATACCCTTTCATCTTGTCGCCCACCGCAGGCGAGGCAATCTGTAACTTGTTGAT